>NZ_JBEZMA010000010.1:98094-167500 GCF_040652415.1 Streptomyces sp. NPDC048255 | reverse complement strand
CGGCTCCCGGCTCCCGGCTCCCGGCTCCCGGCTCCCGGCTCCCGGCTCCCGGCTCCCGGCTCCCGGCTCCCGGCTCCCGGCTCCCGGCTCCCGGCCTGGCCAGCTTCTTAGTGTATCCGGCACCATGCGACAGGATGCTCAATTTGCCTTGCAGGGCGTGGAGTTGTCCACCGAAACTGGCGGACACCGCGAGGTCGACCGGTAGCGATCGGGCCTGCTCCCACGGCAGCACGGGCAGCTCCAGGCCGGCGAACAGCTCACGCAGTCCGGCCCGGAACGCGGACGACTCGGTGGAGGTCACCAACAGCTGTACACGGAAGTCGTCATGGAACAGTGGCAGGACGTCCAGGAGACGTCCGGCGGAGGTGACGTTGTGTGCCACCAGCAGTACCTTGCGACTCGTCTCGCGGCTGGCCCACAGATGGGCGTCTTCCCCGACCGGCACCCGTACCGTCAGGGGATCGGCTGACCCCACCTGTCACCCCCTGCTGACTGCGTAGCGTCCTCGCCATCGCGGATCACCCTAGCCGTGTGCCGGCCGTCACGAGCGGACGGGTCGTCTCCGTGATCGGCCGCGGGGTTGCGGCGACCTGGGCAGGCGCGACCGGTCGGGCGTTCGGGGTCGTCTCGGTCGCGTCGTGTGCTCAGGCCTCGGGCTTGGCGTCGATCTCGGCGATCAGGCCCTCGATGAGGACCTTGATCTCGTCGCGGATGGGGCGGACGGCCTCGACGCCCTGGCCGGCCGGATCCTCGAGCTGCCAGTCGAGGTAGGTCTTGCCGGGAAAGTACGGGCAGGCGTCCCCGCAGCCCATGGTGATGATGTAGTCGGAGGCCTGGGCGGCCTCGGGGGTGAGGACCTTCGGCTTCTGGTCGGAGATGTCGATGCCCAGCTCGGCCATGGCGGCGACGGCGGAAGGGTTGATCTGCTCGCCGGGCACGGAACCGGCGGAGCGGACCTCGACGCGGTCGCCCGCGAGGTGGCGCAGGAACCCGGCCGCCATCTCGGCGGCGGCGAAGCCGACCAGCTCCCCGCCCGCGGCGCCCTCGGCCTCGCCGCGAAGGCAGCCGTCGACGGCGGGCACGCGGACGCCGTCACCGGCTTCCGCACCGACGCCTTCGAACGCGACGGCGACGGCAGCCTGGTCCTGATCGGCGAGGACGCCCGCCGCCTGGACCCGGTCGACGAGGTCATCGTCCTCACCGGCTTCCGCCCCGACCTCACCTTCCTCGGCGAGCTCCGTCTCGGTCTCGACGAACGTTTCCAGGCAACGACCGCGCTCGCCCCGCTCATCGACCCCAACCAGCACTCCTGCGGCACCGTCTACCCGCACGGCGTGAACGAGCTCTCCCACCCGGAGAAGGACGTCTACCTCGTCGGCATGAAGTCCTACGGCCGCGCCCCCACCTTCCTCGCGATGACCGGCTACGAGCAGGTCCGCTCGATCGCCGCCGCCCTCGCCGGCGACCGGGAAGCCGCCGAGCGCGTCGAACTCACCCTCCCCGAGACCGGAGTCTGCGGCGGCGCCGGCCTCTTCGACCAGCCCGAGGCGGCGGAGGAGACCGGCGGCGGCTGCTGCGCCGCCCCGGCCACCCTCACCATCGGCGCCCCGGCCCGCTCCGGCGGCTGCTGACCCGGTGGCGGACCTTCACGCCGGCGGGGCCGCGACCGGTACGGGGGACGGGTCGCGGCCCCGCGGAATCGCTTCGAGTGCGGCCGGGCGAGCCGGTACCGGTGCTCCTCGGCGATGCCTGGAGAACGTGCGCGGATGTTAGTTTCTTTCCTGTGGCGGAGCACCAGGACGAGACCAGAGCGGCCTACGACGGAATCGTGGAACTGTACGCGTCGATGTTCGCCGACCGGCTGGAGACGCAGCCGTTCGCGCGGGCCATGCTCGGCACCTTCGCCGAGCTGGTGCGCGGGACGGGGAACCTGCGGGCCGCCGACGTCGGGTGCGGGCCCGGTCATCTGACGGCCATGCTGCACGACTTGGGGCTGGACGCCTTCGGGCTCGACCTCTCCCCGGGCATGGTCGACCACGCCCGGCGGGCCCATCCGGCGCTGCGGTTCGACGAGGCGCGGATGGAGGCCCTGCCGGTCGAGGACGGCGCGCTCGGCGGCGTGCTGGCCCACTACTCGATGATCCACACCCCGCCCGGGGAACTGCCCGCGCTGCTCGCCGAGCAGGTGCGTGTCCTGGCCCCGGGAGGCCTGCTCCTGGCCTCGTTCTTCGCGACCGAGGGACCGGACCCGGTCCGCTTCGACCACAAGGTGACGCCCGCCTACAGCTGGCCGGTGGACCGGTTCGCCGAGTTGCTGGCCGGAGCCGGGCTCGTCACGTTCGCCCGGCTGCTCCACGACCCGGCCTCCGAGCGGGGCTTCCTCGACGCCCACCTGCTGGCCCGCCGCCACTAGAGCGCGTCCCTTCGCCAAGGACACCGTGCTCATCGTGGACGGCACCGCCCTGGTGCCCGCCCGCGACCATGCCGTCGCCGTACGGACTGTCAGGCGAGGGGCAGGCTCTGTTCGGACCAGACGGTCTTGCCTCCCCTGGTGTAGCGGCTGCCCCAGCGGTGCGAGAGCTGGGCGACGATGTACAGGCCGCGACCGCCTTCCTCGGAGCTCCTCGCACGCCGCATCCGCGGCTGCGTGTTGCTGGAGTCCGAGACTTCGCACGTCAGGGTGTCCGCCCGGATCAGCCGGAGCCGGACCGGGCCACCGGCGTGGCGAATGGCGTTGGTGACCAGCTCGCTGGCGATGAGCTCTGTGCTGAAGGCGAGCTCGTCGAGGTCCCAGGCGGTCAGCTGATCCAGGACGAGATGGCGCGCGTCGCCGACGATCGCGGGGTCGGCGTCGAGCTGCCATGTCGCGATGGAGCCGGCATCCACCACCCGGGTGCGGGCCAGCAGGAGGGTGACGTCGTCCCTCAGCCGGCCCGGCGGCAACCCTTCCACGATGTCGTGCCGGGCCTGACGGAGCGGCCGGCCGAGTACGTCCGCGCGCAGCAGCCGGTCCGCCAGGTCGCGCATGCCCTGGTCGATGTCTCCCTCTCCGCGCTCGATCAGGCCGTCGGTGTAGAGGGCGAGTACGCTCCCCGGCGGCAGATCGCGTTCGACCGGCTCGAAGGGCCAGCCACCGACCCCCAGGGGAGGGCCGGGGCTCAGCTCGACGTACTCCACGGTTCCGTCCGGGCTGACCACGGCCGGCGGCGGGTGTCCGGCGCTTGCCATGACGCAACTGCGGGTGACCGGGTCGTAGACGGCGTACAGGCAGGTGGCCCCGGCCGGTGCGCTGGGCACCGGCGTGCCCGCGTCGCCGTCTTCCGGGTCGTCGCTCTCGGCCTCTGCGACGACCTGCAGGACCATGTCGTCCACGTGCGCCAGCAGTTCCTCGGGCTCCAGTTCCAGGTCCGCCATCGCGCGTACGGCGCTGCGCAGGCGGCCCATCATGGCCGTGGCGTGCAGCCCGTGACCGGCGACATCCCCGACCACCAGGGCGACACGGGCCGACGACAGGGGGATGACGTCGAACCAGTCGCCGCCCACCCCGCTGTCCGCGTCGGCGGGCAGGTAGAGGCCGGCGGCTTCCAGTGCGGGCCTTTCCGAGGTGGCCGGCGGCAGGAGGCTGCGCTGCAGGCCCACTGCGGTACGGCGTTCCTTGGTGTACCGCCGCGCGTTGTCCACGGCGACGGCAGCACGGGCGGCGATCTCCTCCAGCAGGGCCAGGTCGTCCTCCTCCGGCGGAGGAGCGTCCCCCGTGCGCCAGAGCGTGAGCCTTCCGAACCTGATGCCCCGCGCGCACAGCGGCGCCGTCATCGCCGAATGCGCACCCGGGACAGCGGTCGCCCACTCCGGGGCCGCGTCGTCCTCGGGCCCCGTGGACCGGGTTCCGAGGTCCGTGATCAGCTCCCCCTGGCACTCCCGCGCCCCGGGCGCGGCCGGTTCGGGCACGTCCGTCCCGGTCCCCGTCGGGTGGGGGACGGCCGCGGCGAGAGGAGTCGTGAAGTGGGCCGTGCCCGTACGCAGCCCGTCCGCTTCCGCTCCGGCGACGGCCATCCGGATCAGGGGCAGCGTGAGGTGCCCGTCACCAGGTGGTTCACCGCCGGTCAGAACGGTCTGCGCGAGATCCACCGCGGCGCAGTCGCCGAACGTGGGCGCCAGCACCTTGACCAGGTCCTCGACGGTGCGCAGGACGGACAGCGAACCGCCCAGGGCTCCGGTCGCGCGGTACAGCAGGTCCAGGCGGCCACGCGACCGCTCGTGGTCGGTGACGTCGGTGAACACCGCCGCGACACCCATCGGATGTCCGTCGGGCTCCTGCAGCCGGAACGCCTGGATGGTCACGACCCGGCCGCCTCTGGGGTCGTCCAAGGTGCGCACGGTCGTGTTGAAACCGATCAGGGGGTTCCCGCTGTACATGACCTCCCGCAGCCGGTCGTCGATGATCCGTGCGTCCTCGGCCCACAGGAAGTCGGCCAGGCGCCGGCCGTTCAGTTCGACGGGCACCCCGGTGTACGGCAACAGGTGCGTGTTCGTCCGCAGCAGGCGCAGGTCCGCATCGAAGACGGCCAGGCCCACTCGGCCCTGGAGGAACAGTTCATGCGTGAAGGCGTGGTCCTGCCGCCATTGGGCGACCAGCTCCAGGGGCGCGCCGAGTACGAGGTAGCGGGCTGTGTCGCCGTGACGGGCTGCGTCCCCGTATCGGGCTGTGTCGCCGTGACGGGCTGCGTCCCCACGTACGCCGTCCTCCAGCGGGATGACGCGGAAGCCGATCTCCAGCTCGCGTCCTGAGCCGTGCCGCAGTGTGGCCCGGCCCTCCCACCCCTCCCGCTCGCCCTGCCTGCCCTGAGCCAGAACCGCTTCCCAGCTGCCCGTGTCCGCCAGGAGGTCCCGTGCCGGTCGCCCGCACACGTCTGCGGACCGGCGCTCCAGGAGGGCTTCGGCCGCCGGTGTCCAGGCGACGACCGTCCCGGCGTCGTCCAGCAGTGCCGCGGCCGTGTTCGTGACAGCGAAGGGATGCTCCTGGTTGCTCTCAGTGGCGCGCATGAGTGCCCATCTCGTCCGCCGGTCCCGCTGCCCTCATGCTGGTCGATGTCCGGAACGAGAGCCAGAGGCATTGCGCCATCCGGTCCCGCCCAGCCTGTGTGGGGCAGACGCTCGGCGGGGGGATCCTGGCCTGGGCCGTGATGGTGTGAGGCAGGCGAGCGGAGGAGCAGTGGTGAGTGAGAAGGGCCCGTTCGTTGTTTTCGCGAACTTCCTCTCCGACTTGGCGGTGGATCTCGGCGAGGGGCAGGTCTTGACGCAGTGGGCACAGCAGGCGCCGCGGAAGGCGTGGCTGCTGCGGCCCGGGGACGTGCTGGTCACTCCCGTGCCCCTGAGCCGGGAGTTCTTGCGGTACGTGTACGGCCTGACGGGGGTACCCCCGGAATCGGTGGCGGTCGTCGAGGTGCCCCCCGCCGGCCCCGTCCCGCTGGCAAGGGCGGTGCGCGATGCCGGACTGGCCGAGCACGTCCGAGCGCTCGCCCGGGACCGGGGCGCGGCCCTGCTGCCGACGGCACTGGACGCGTCGGCGATCACGTTCGCCCGTGACCTCGGCCTCACGGTCCATCCCTATCCCACGGTCGATGCCGCCGAGGCCGCGCTGGAGGTGACCATGCAGCTCAACACCAAGGCCGGGTTCCGTGAGACGGCCGAACGTCTGGGCATGCGGCTGCCGGAGGGGCGGGTGGGCCGGCGTCCCGCGGCAGAGGGGATGGTCCGCGAACTCCTGCGGGACCACGAGCGCGTCGTGGTGAAGCCCGACCGCTCGGCAGGAGGTCACGGGATGCGCTTCGTTTCCCGCGGCGACCTGAAGGGCGGGGCGGCCCTGGCGCTCGATACGGTCGGCGGGCCCGAGGGGGTCTGGGTGGTGGAGGAGTGCCTCGACGTGGCCGAGTCGGTCAGTATCCAACTGGAGGTCACCGCCTCCGGGACACGCGCTCTCTTCAGCGGTGCGATGCGTACGGCTCAGGGCTCCTTCACGGGATACGTCTCCCCGTTGCCGCCGGCCTGCGCGCACGTGGCCGACGAGCTGGAAGAGTGGGGGGCAGCCATGGGCCGCCATCTGGCCGCCCATGGTTACGCCGGGCCCTTCGGGCTCGACGCGCTGGTCGACGCGGACGGCGTGGCGTACGCGAGCGAGAGCAACATCCGTCGTACGGCCACCACCACACCGCACGCCATGGTGACCCGGCTGACCGCGGATTCGGCCGGAGCAGACCCGGCATGGTCGGTGTCGAAGGGCTGGACACGGCGCGCTCTGGACTTCGACGGAGCCCTTGCCCGGCTGCGCGAATCCCGCCTCGGGTTCGACCCGGCGCGCGGCGAGGGCGTGGTCCTCTACGCGGACGCGCCGCCCGACGGCCACTCCTGGCGGTACGCGGTGATCGCCAGGAGCGCCGGGGATGTGGAGGAAGGGGAAGCCGCGTTGGCCGAAGTCCTCGAATTCGAGGGCGCCCGACCCTGATCGGGTACGGATCGGTAGGCGGCGAAAGAGGCAGGTGGTCAGGGCAAGGGACGCAGCTTCGCGTCTGCCCTCATGATGACGCCGGTCCCGGCACCCAGGGGGTGCCGGGACCGGCGTCATCATGAGGGCCCGAACGCGATCAGACGGGGCGGCCGCCGAAGGGGCCGCCGGTGCCGTAGTACGTGCCCAGCTCCTGGTGGTACCCGGCGTCGCCGAGATGCTTGTCCCGGTGGAACTCGGGCGCGTTCTTGATCTGTTCCTTGGTGCGGTCGACGAAGATCTTCCGCTCCGCCGGGTCGATCCTGACGACCGTGCTCGCCGGCAGCAGGACCTCCTTGCCGAAGATCCATACGCCGGTGTCCACGACCAGGTAGGCGTCACCGACCTCGTCGGAGTGCTTGTCGACCTTGCCGATGCTCCCGTCGGTCGCCTCGACCTTGTAGCCGGTCAGGTCCGTACCGGCCAGGTGGCCCGCGGTCGGCTGGTAACTCCACACATGTTCAGTCACGCGAAAACAACTCCTCGGTCAACGGGGGACGGCGGGGAAATGCTTCTCCGCCGATCCTCCTTGTTCCGTAGTCCTGCGTGCGGCGGGTCCTGCGTTCCGCCTGGATTCCGTCTGCCCGCCATTCGGTGCTTCACGCACCCCGATCGAATTCGGGGGTCCGGGACGGCCGTCGATGGTGGACGCGGTCCGTGACGGTGCTTCAGTTCCCCGGGCACGCAGACGTGGGTGGAACCGGCGTGGGTGGAACCACCGCAGACGCGTCGGCGGGCCCGGCGGACCGAGTGCCTACGGCAGGTGCCGCTCAGGTCGCGGGGTGCGCACCGACGGCCTGTCGATAGGCCACGTGCCCGCCCAGCGCGCCGGTGACGGCGACGGCCGCCAGCCCGCCCAGGGACCACAGCCGCCCCTTCGCCGAGCGGCCGTGGAGCCGCCCCCTCAAGGACGCGGCGTAGCAGACCACCGCAGCCACGTTGGAGACCGCGTGGGCGAGGCCGACCCGGGCCTGCTCGGGCGGCAGGTCAGCCCAGTCCACCCAGCCGGCCACCGCTGCCGGGGCGACCCCGGCCAGTCCGACGGCGGTGAGGGTGGACGCCGCACGCTGCGCCCCGGGTACGACGTCCAGTACAGCGGCCGACAGCCAGCATCCGATGGGTACCTGCACCAGCACGGGATGCAGGGGGTGGCCCAGTGGCCTGCCATGCAGCAGATCACGCATCCCGCCCAGGGGGAGTGAGCGGATGCGCCGCTGGAGCACCCTGATCGCCGGATCGGCCACCGTGGTCCGCTCGAGCCGGTCCAGGGCCGTCAGCCACCATGCGGAGGCGGTGTCGAGTACTGCGCTCTGCCCGGCCGTGGTCGAGGTGTCGAGGGTGTGTGCGTTCATACACGACGCCTACCCGGCGCCACGCCGCGATCCCACCCTGGCTTCGACTGCACCCGAACGACCGGCCTGCCAATGGAGGAATCGCCCGGCGACTGCCATGGCCGGGAAGAAGCGGATCGCCGAGGACGGCGCGCCCGTCGGGAGACGGACGGTGAACAGATGGTCGGTAGGCGCGGCCATCGCGGGTAGGCGGCAGCCATGATGCCTACCGAGATATTTGCGGCCGAAGGCCAGGGAGCGCTTTTCCTCATCCTCGCCGGCGTGGTGGTGGTCGTTCTTTTGATCGGCGCGTTCTGGTACGGCAGCCGCCGTAGCGCGCGGCGCCGGGCCCCCGCCCGGCCGGCTGAGCAGAATCCCGCGGCGCGGCGCCGCGAGGACTCCTGGCGGACGCCGGACGACGATGCCGGCGGCCCGGGCCCCCGCGTGTGAGCCGGCCCGGCGCGATCCGGGAGCGATGACGCGATCCGGGAGCGATGAGACGAGACGTGCTGCGGCCGTGAGGCTCGCTCGCTCGAGGTCCGGTATTCGTCTGATCCTCTGAAGATCGAAGAGAAATTGGGTGGGCCGCGTCGCCGAGGGCAGTCGCAGGTTGTCGGTCAATCGGCGCGGTCCGCTTCGCGGGCCGCATTCCTACCGGAGGTACGCGTTGCCCAGTACGGCTCTGTCCTTGCACACGCTGCCGGCCGGCCTGATGGCCCTGCCGGGCGTCTACCAGCCGCAGGGGGACACCTTCCTCCTCGCGGAGGCGCTCGCCCAGGAGGACCTCGGGCCGCGGACCGACGCGCTGGAGATCGGTACGGGCACCGGTGCGCTGGCCCTGCGCGCCGCGGGCAGGGGGGCCCGGGTCACGGCGGTCGATGTCTCCTGGCCCGCTGTGGTCACGGCGCGGCTGAACGCCCTGCGCCGGCGACTGCCCTTGCGCGTCCTGCACGGCGACTTCGCGGTACGCACCGCGGGGCGCCGTTTCGACCTGGTCGTCGCGAACCCCCCGTACGTCCCCGCCCCGGCGGTTCGGCTCCCCTCGCACGGGCCCGAGCGGGCCTGGGACGCGGGCCTCGACGGTCGCGGGGTCATCGACCGGATCTGCGCGCGCGCCCCGGTCCTGCTGCGTCCCGGAGGCGTCCTGCTCATGGTGCATTCGGGGATGTGCGGGGCCGAGGAGACGCTCGACCGCCTGACCGGGGCGGGGCTGGCCGCAGAGGTCACGGCGAGGGCATCGGTGCCGTGGGGCCCCGTACTGCGCTCGCGACGGGCCTGGCTGGAGCAGCAGGGTCTGGCGGCGGAAGCCGAGGAGTGGGAAGAGTTGGTGATCATACGTGCCCAGTACCTCTGACCGCGGCCCGCGCCCGGTTCCCGCGGCGGCGCCCGCCCGCCGGGTGTCCGTGGACCCGCAGGGCCCGGTCCTCGTGGAAGGCCCGGTCGAGATCGTCCGGGACGACGGTACGGTCGCCCGCTCGGACCGCTTCATGGTCGCGGTGTGCACCTGCCGCCGCAGCCGTACCTACCCCTGGTGCGACACCAGCCACCGCCGCCGCGAGCGAGCTGACCCGCCGCCCGAAGACAGGGACCCGCGATGACGCCTCCGAGCCCGAGCCCGAGTCCGGGCACGATCACGAGCACGGCAGCCGTGGCTGCCGGCCCCTGCCTGGTCGAAGGGCGGGGCGAGCTGTCCCGCGCCGTGACGCAGGCCCTGCGATCCGGCGGCCCGCCGGTGTACGCCACCGGGTCCGTGCTGAAGGCGGACCCCTGGGGTGAGGACCTCCAGCTCGCGCTCTACCTGCTGTACGAGCTGCACTACCGCGGCTTCGACGGCGTGGACGACGAATGCGAATGGGACCCCGATCTGCTGCGGCTGCGCCACGCGCTGGAGACCCGCTTCCTGCACGCCCTGCGCACCGAGCTGCCCGACGCCTCCCGATCGGTCGAGGAGGCCTTCGCCCCGCTCCTCGTCGAGCCCGTGGACCTCTCCGGCAGCCTCAGTCACCACCTCGAAACCGAGGGAACACTGTGGCAGTTGCGCGAGTACGCGGCCCTGCGCTCCCTCTACCACCTCAAGGAGGCGGACCCGCACGCCTGGGTCATCCCCCGGCTCACGGGACGGGCCAAGGCCGCCATGGTCGCCATCGAGTACGACGAGTTCGGCGCCGGCCGCGCCGACCGCATCCACGCGCAGCTCTTCGCGGACCTCATGACCGACCTGGACCTGGATCCCGCGTACGGCCGCTACCTGGACCGGGCCCCGGCGCCCCTGCTCGCGACCGTGAACCTGATGTCCCTCTTCGGCCTGCACCGCGCCCTGCGCGGCGCTCTCGTCGGGCACTTCGCGTGCGTCGAGGTCACCTCGTCGCCCGGGTCCAGGCGCCTGGCCAAGGCCATGCGGCGCTGCGGCGCCGGTCCGGCCGCCGAGCACTTCTACGCGGAACACGTCGAGGCCGACGCCGTCCACGAACAGGTCGTGCGTCACGAGGTCATCGGAGGCCTGCTGGCCGAGGAGCCCGGCCTCGAGGCGGACATCGCCTTCGGGTGCGCGGCGACCGTCCTGCTGGAGGACCGCCTCGCGACGCACATCCGGGAGGCCTGGGACCAGGGGCGCAGCGCGTTGCGGACGGTGCCCGAGTATTGAGGTGCGGGCCCCGGTCGCGCGTCTGCCGCCGGGCGGCGCGGTCGTCCGTGTGCGCCCCTGTGCGTCACCCGGCAGGACCGCGCCGGACACCGGCCGTCTCAACGGCCTCACGCCACCCCGGTTCGAGCCGGGGCCGTGACGGGACCGGGTCAGCACTGCCACCCGTGCGTTCCTGGGCGGCCATGACTTCATCGCCGTGCTCGAAGGCCCACGCGCCGAACGCATCGATCGGGCCGAGCAACGTCCGTCCCAGAGCGGTGAGTTCGTACTCGACACGAGGCGGCGCTTCGTCGTAGGCGTGCCGTGCCACGAGCCCATTGGACTCCAGCCGCCGCAGCGTCTCGGTCAGGACCTTGGGACTGATGCCGCCGATGCGCTCGCGCAGTTCGCGGGGGCGCCTGGGACCGCTGCGCAGGACCCAGATCAGCACGGGGTTCCAGGTGTTGGAGAGGAGGTCGAAGGCGAGGCGGGCGCGGCAGTCAGCGAGGTGGTCGTCGGTCGTCACGTACCAAATGGTGCCTGAAGGGCTTCCTAGTGTCGTACCGAAAGCGGTTGGAGCAGATGCGGAGAGGGGCGTATCGATGAAGATCGGTGTGCTGGGAACGGGAAACATGGCGGACGCACTGGCCACGCAGTGGTTGCGGGCCGGGCACGAGGTGTTCGTCGGAGGGCGGGACGAGCAGAAGGCCCAGCGGCTCGCGACGCGCATCGGGCGCGGTGCGGGGCACGGGAGTCTGCGGGCGGCGGCCGGTTACGGCGAGGTGGCTCTGGCAGCGCTGCCCTACGGCGCGGGAGCGGAGGTCGTGAGGGAACATCGGTCGGCGCTGAAGGGGAAGGTCCTGCTCGACTGCGCGAATCCGGTCGGGCCCGGCTTCCGGCTGCTGACCGAAGGCGGTCCCTCGGCGGCACGCCGACTGGCTGCGGCGGCACCGGGGGTCCACGTCGTCAAGGCGTTCAACCTCTGCCACGAGGACGTGTGGCGGATGACCCCGCCGGTCTTCGACGGTCAGCCCCTGACCGTTCCGCTGTGCGGGGACGACGAGGCGGCGCTCGCACGGGCACGCGAGCTGGTGCGGGACATCGGCTGCGAGCCGGTGGCCGGGGGCGGGCTGGACCGCGCCGGACTGCTGGAGGCGACCGCCGCGCTGTTCATCGGCCTGTGGGTGGCGGAGCAGGCGGACGTACGGGCGATCGCGCCGCCGCTGGCCTATGCGACAGGTCCACGAGCCGAGAGTGCGTGAGGCAGTCCAGGGCAGCGCCCCGGTCAGGCCCCGGCCCTGGGGAGGGTCACCTCGAAGCGGCAGCCGTCGGCCACGTTGCGTACGCTCGCCCGGCCCGCGTGCGCCTCTACGATGCCCCGTACGATCGCCAGGCCGAGGCCCGCCCCGCCCGGGGGCGTGCGCGCCTCGGTGCCGCGCCAGCCGGTGTCGAAGACCCGGGGGAGATCCTGCTCGCGGATGCCGCCGCAGCCGTCGGTCACCGAGACCACCACCGTGTCGTCCGCCCCGGACTCCGCCGCGATCGCGACCGTGCCGTCGGCCGGAGTCCGGTGCAGGGCGTTGGTCAGCAGGTTGCACAGGACGCGGGTCATCTGCCTGCCGTCGACCTCGATCGGCACCGGCGCGACCTGCTCCCCTACGAGCCGGACCCCGAGCTCGCGGGCGAGCGCGTCGACGCCGGCCAGCGCGTCGTCCACCAGGTCGTACGTCGACATCCGGCTCCGCGTCAGCGACAGTGCCCCGGCATGGATGCGGGAGAGTTCGAAGAGGTCGCCGACCATGGTGTTCAGCCGCTCCGCCTCCGTCCGGATCTGGCGGAAGTACCGTTCGGGGTCGGTGGCCACGCCGTCCTCGAGGGCCTCCGCCATCGCCCGTACGCCGGCCAGCGGAGTCCGCAGGTCGTGCGAGATCCACGCCACGAGTTCCCGCCGCGAGGTCTCCAGGGCCCGCTCGCGCTCGCGCGATGCGTTCAACTTGGCACTGGTGGCGGCCAGTTCCCTGCTCAGGGCATCCAGTTCCGCCGTCCCGGCCGCGTCCGGAGCGGCGAAGGAGCCGCCGTCACCGAAGGAACGCGCCGCCAGCGTCAGAGCCGCGCTGCGCGCGACCACCCATCGACCCAGTACGAGTGCCACCGCGAAGGAGACGACGGCCGCCATGGCGACGACCGTGGTGACCACGGTCAGGTCGTGTCGCGACAGGAACATCGCCCGGGCGACGGCGAGCGTCCCGGCGAGCATCGCCGTCACGCAGACGGCTGCGACGACCGCCAGCGACACCGCCGTCGAGCGGTGCCGTACGGCACGCAGGACCCCGGCCCCGAGCACACCGGCCGCGGCCGCGCCACCCAGGGCGTACAGGGCGATGAGCACCATGTCCCCCTCCGCCATCGTGGTCACCCTTTCCCTTCGGAGGAGTTGAAGCGGTAGCCCACACCCCAGACGGTCCGGAGCAGTCTGGGGCTCGCCGGATCCTCCTCGATCTTGGTCCGAAGGCGTCGCGCGTGGACGGTCACGGTCGACAGGTCACCGAACCCCCAGCCCCACACGTCTTGCAGGAGCTGCTCCCGGCTGACGGCCCGACCTGCATTGCGCATGAGGTAGACGAGCAGATCGAACTCCCGCAGGGTCAGGGCGAGTTCGTCCCCTCCCTTGACGGCTCGACGAGCGTCCGGGTCGACCACCAGGTCCGCGGCACGCAGGAGGGTGCCGGCTCCGGGGGCGGCCGCGGCGGCGGTGCGGCGGCGCAGCACGGCCGCCACCCGCAGTACGAGTTCGCGCGGGCTGAAGGGCTTGGTGACGTAGTCGTCGGCGCCCACCTCCAGGCCGAGTACGCGGTCTTCTTCGTCCCCTCGTGCCGTGAGCATGATGACGGCGGGCGCCGGTGAACTCTCGCGGAGGGCGCGGCACACGGCGATGCCGTCCAGGCCGGGAAGCATCAGGTCCAGGACGACGAGGTCGGGGCGGCCGTCCGCGGCGCACACCAGGGCCCGGTGTCCGTCGGCGGCATGGTCGACGAGGAAGCCGGCGTGCTTCAGATACCCCGTGACGACTTCGGTGACGGTCGGGTCGTCATCGACGACGAGGATCCGGCGTGGTGGTTCGGCGTGCATGCCGCCAGCCTCGCATGTCGCGCAGCCGGCTCCACGCGCGGACGTAAGGGTTTCGTCATCGGTGCGGATATGGCTCCGCCGCCGTGCACCGCGTTGAATACGTGTGACGGATCCGAGAGGGAGAGGCACGGCAGTGGGAAACATGAGGCGTCGAGGCCGGTTGCTGGTCGGAGCGGTGATCGCGGGCGCGGTGGTGCTGGGCGCGGGGCTGTACTGGTTCCAGCCGTGGAAGCTGTGGCAGGACGAGACCGTGCGCGAGTCACTGCCCGCCGGGGCGGCCGCGCCGAAGGCTCCGGCCGGGCCGGGCGGGGGTTCCGCTTCCGCGGCCGGTCCGCGGACGGTCGCTTCGGGCGAGCTGATCAGCCACGAGCACGCGACGACCGGAACGGTGAAGGTCGTCAGGCTGGCCGACGGCTCCCACACGCTGCGCCTGGAGAACCTCGACACCAGCAACGGCCCGGACCTGCGGGTGCTGCTGAGCGATGCTCCGGTCAAGGAGGGCGTGGCGGGCTGGCGCGTCTTCGACGACGGCAAGTACCTCACCCTGGGCAAGCTCAAGGGCAACAAGGGCGATCAGAACTACGAGCTGCCGCCCGGTGTCGACCTCGCCCAGTACACGAGCGTGAGCATCTGGTGCGACCGCTTCGACGTCTCGTTCGGAGCCGCAGCCCTCGCGAAGGCGTGAGCCGCGGCCCGGGCCGACAGCTCGGGCGGGCTCATGGATGGTGTCCGCATTTGGCACGTGCGCGGCCGCTGCCAACGCGATCGGGGTGTCGGTGGCCGCCGCAGTGACCGGCGCGGTGGCTGCGGCAGCCTGCTCCCCGGGGAAGTGGACGTCCGAGCAGGAGTAATGGGTGTCCGGGAGCTGGGTGTTGCGCCAGACGGCAAGGATCAGATGCCGTCCGGTCCGGCCGGCCGGCACCTGTCCCGTGAAGCTGTACGTCTGATCGGTCAGCGGCGGGTCGGTGACCGTCAGGAAGGGCTGTGGCTCCAGGTCGGACCACTTCAGCGGCTGGGAAGGGTCTTACGCCGGCCGGGTCAGGTAGAGCTCGAACCGGCCCGCGTGCGGGATCGCGGCCCGGTACCGGAAGGTGTACGGGGACCCGGCCGTCATCCGCGTCACCGGCCAGTCGCCGCGCGGCAGGTCCAGTCCGCGGAACCGGTCGATGCCCGCGCTGCACAGCTTCCCGTCGGGAATCCGCTCGCGGTCCTTGCCGTTCACCTCCCTGAGCCGGATGTTGTCCCACTCGTCCAGCCCTGCGCCCGGCTCGCGGCCAGCGCCGCCTCGCACGCGGGAGAGCCGGTGTACCGGCCGGTGTCGGGGGTGCAGGCGGCGCTGCGGCTCACCGGGCTCACGGGGGCGCCGTGAACGCGGTTCAGCGGGTGCGCGGCGAGGGGCCGTTTTCGGTCGCGCCGGAACAGGACCGGCCTGGATGCGGCGTCCAGCGTGTACGACAGGAGGCCGATTTCCGTCGTAGGCTGAATCCCGCAGGTGACGGACGGGAGGCTGCAGTGGCCGAGTCGCTGGTGGCCGAGGTGATGGCAGAGCTGGCCGAACTCGAGGACCCGAAGGTACGCGCCGTGAACGAGAAACACGGTGACGACCACGGTGTGAACCTCGGCAAGCTGCGTGCGCTCGCGAAGCGGCTGAAGACGCAGCAGGAACTCGCGGTCCGCCTCTGGGAGACGGATGACACCGCCGCGCGACTGCTGGCGCTCCTGATCTGCCGCCCGAAGGCCTTCGGGCGGGACGAGTTGGACGCCATGCTGCGCGGGGCGCGCACACCCAAGGTGCACGACTGGCTCGTGAACTACGTGGTGAAGAAGAACCCGCACGCCGAAGAGCTGCGCCTGGCCTGGTCCACCGACCCGGACCCGGTGGTCGCGAGCGCCGGCTGGGCACTGACCACCGAACGCGTGGCGAAGAAGCCCGAGGGCCTCGACCTCGCAGGACTGCTCGACGTCATCGAGGCGGAGATGAAGGACGCCCCCGATCGCCTGCAGTGGGCGATGAACCACTGCCTGGCCCAGATCGGCATCGAGCACGCCGAGCACCGCGCCCGTGCCCTGGACATCGGTGAGCGCCTGGAGGTGCTCAAGGACTACCCGACCTCCCCGGGCTGCACGTCTCCGTTCGCGCCCGTTTGGATCACCGAGATGGTGCGCCGGCAGCAGGCAACGTAGGGCCTGCGGGCCTGATCCGTGCCGATTACGCTGGACGAGGCCCAACGGGGGTGCAACCCTCTCGCCAGGAAGGCGCAGCCCATGTCTCACGAGCAGATCCCGGGTATCGATCTCAACGCGCGGCCGAGTGGGGACGGGTGCGTGGAGTGCCTGGCGGGCGACGGCCCGGGGTGGTGGTTCCACCTGCGGCGCTGCGCGGCGTGCGGGCACATCGGGTGCTGTGACTCCTCGCCCTCGCAGCACGGCACGAGGCATGCCCGGGCGTCCGGGCACGCCTTCCTGACGAGCTTCGAGCCCGGCGAGTCCTGGTTCTGGAACATCGAGACCGAGGAGTACTACGAGGGTCCGCCCCTGACACCGCCCACCTCGCACCCGGCCTCGCAGCCGACCCCGGGGCCGCTGGGCAAGGTCCCGGCAGACTGGCAGCTCCACCTGCACTGACCTGGCACCGGAGGGTTCCGGGGCCTTCCGGGGACCGGCGGGGGGATCACCCCCGTTTGACACGGTTCGAACGGATGGCAGGGTGGTAGGTGGGGTCAATGTTGGGAGGCTCGGCATGGGATCCGCTTCGGCATGGCGTTCCGCGGCGCGGCAACTTCCGCTCAGGCTCACGGCCGGCACGTCCTTCCTGAACTCCGGGCTCTCGAAACGCGGTGCGGACGAGGCCACCGCCGAGGGGCTGCACCAGTTCGCCGCCACTGCCTACCCGTTCCTGGGAAAGTGCGACGCCCAGAAGTTCGTCCGGCTGCTCTCCACCGGGGAGCTCGCCATCGCCGCCGCGCTGCTCCTGCCGGTCGTCCCCGCCGCGGTCGCGGGCGTTGCGCTGACCGCGTTCTCCGTCGGCACGGTCGGGCTCTACCTGCGTACGCCAGGGATGCGGCAGGAAGGCAGCCTGCGTCCGACCGAGCAGGGAACCGTGCTGGCCAAGGACATCTGGATACTGGGCATCGGCGTCTCCCTCATCGTCGACGGCGTGAACCAACACCGGTCGGCACACCACGGGCACACCGGCCCCCGCCACTGCCGTACGCGCTGACCGGCCGGGTCAGGGGCGCACATGGCCATGACGAGATGGTTCTTCGAGCCCGGTCATACCGCGGCGGAGTTCCGCGCCCGGCACATGATGGTCACCTACGTACGCGGGCAGCTCAAGAACGTGCACGGCGTGCTGGAGGTCGATCCCGACGAGCCGGAGAAGGCGCGCGTGGAGGCGACGGTCGACGCGACCCAGGTGTACACCGGTCAGCCCCAGCGCGACGCCCACCTCCGCAGCGCTGATTTCTTCGACGTCGAGCGCCACCCGACGTGGACGTTCGCCGGGTCGCGCGTCCACCAGGTGAGCGGAACCGAGTTCGAGGTCACCGGAGAGCTCACAGTACGCGGCGTGACGTGCCCCGTGACCTTCGACGTCACCTACCTCGGACAGTGGGATACCCCCTGGTGGGAGGACGGGCGGGACCTCGGGCCCAGACGGCGCGCCGGCTTCCTCGCCACGACGCGTGTCAACCGCCATGATTTCGGGGTGAGTTGGAACGACGTGGTCGACCGCGGGGGAGTGGTCGTCAGCTCCATGGTCGATGTCATGGTCGACGTCGAGGCCGTCCTCGAACCGAGTGGAGCGAAGAGCAACGGGGCCGAGGACAGCACGGCTTGACGCGTCGTTCCCGGAACGGGCCTCTCCTTACGCGCCCGATGCGGTCGGGTCGGCAGGTGCGGCAGGTGCGGCAGGTGCGGTCGGTTCGACGATGCGGCCGTCGCGCAGTTCCACGACCCGGTCGGCGAGTTCGATCAGGTTGGGGTCGTGGGTGGCGACGAGGACGGTGACCGACTCGCTGCGCACCACCGCGCGCAGCAGTTCCATGATCGACCGGCCGGTCTCCGAGTCGAGCTGGCCCGTGGGTTCGTCCGCGATGATCAGGTCGGGGTCGTTGGCCAGGGCGCGGGCCACCGCGACGCGCTGCTGCTGGCCGCCGGAGAGTTCGCCGGGGCGCTGCTCGGCGTGGTCCGCGAGCCCGACCAGGGCGAGCAGGGTCCGGGCGCGTTCCTCGCGCTCCCTGGCGGGGACGCGGCGCAGGCGCATCGGTACGCCGACGTTCTCGGCGGCGGTGAGGACGGGGATCAGGCCGAAGGACTGGAAGACGAAGCCGATGCGGTCGCGGCGCAGGGCGAGCAGGCCCGGCTCGTCGAGGGCCGCCAGGTCGGTGCCGTCGAGGGCGATCCGGCCGCTGGTCGGGGTGTCGAGGCCGCCGACGAGGTTCAGCAGGGTGGTCTTGCCGGAGCCCGACCGGCCCCTGAGGGCGGTGAGTTCGCCGCGGCGGACCTCGAAGGACACGCCGCGCAGGGCGTGGACGGCCTGCGGTCCGCTGCCGAAGCTGTGGCGCACGTCGTCCACCACCACGATGGGCGTGCCGCCGGCCTCCCGAGCCGCCGCGACCGCCACCCGTTCCTGCTGGTCCCTCATCGCATTTCCTCCCCCGTCGAGCTGTCCGCGCCGGGCGCCCGCCCGCGCGCCCCGCACCTGCCGCAGCTGCGGCTGCAACTATCTGATCGCATTTGCGCATCTGTCACACCATTCACGCAAGCCCCTTCCCTCTATCGCCCACATCTGACAGCATCGTCCGCTATCCGGTACCGAGGGTCCGGGTGGGGGAGGAACTGCACAGTGCTCGGCTTCGTCGTGCGCCGACTGCGCGGGCGATGGCCGCTCGCTGTCGCCGTACTGCTCACCGTACTGATCACCGCGACCGCGCTGACCGCGCTGACGGCTTTCACCCGTGGCGTGGGGGAGGAGGGGCTGCGGCGGGCCCTGACCGGACCGGAACGGTCCCGGACCACCGTCGTGATCACCAGCGGCCATCCCGCCTCCGCCCGCGCCAAGGACGACGAGTCCGTCCGGACCTTCGCGGACGAGGTGTTCGGGCGGCTTCCGGTGGCCTCCGAGAGCGTGGCCCACAGCCGTTCGTACGGACTTCCCGGCGCCGCCGCTTCGGGCCGCGACGCCGACCTGACCCTGCTCGCCGCGCTCGGCCGGGAGCACGTACGCCTGCTCGCCGGTGAATGGCCCGGGCCGGCCGCAGCCACCGGGGCCGGCGCGCCGACGCAGGTGGCCGTGCCGCGCGCGGCACTGGCACGGCTCGGCCTGGCCGAGTCCGCGCTGCCCGCGCCGGTCCGGCTGGACGACCGGTTCGACGGGCCTCCGCTGACCGTGCTGGTCACCGGCGTGTACCGGGCCGCCGATCCGGACGCCGGGTACTGGCGGCTCGACCCGCTCGGCGGCCGGGAGGTCCAGACCGACACCTTCGCCACCTACGGCCCGCTCCTCGTGGACGACAGCGCCTTCACGGCGGGCGGCCTCCTGCAGAACTACCGCCTCACGCTGCTGACTCCGGACCTGCGGACCCTCCGCACGTCCGAGGCCGAGGCCGTCCGGACCGCGACGGACCCCGCGCGGCAAGCCCTGGAGCGCACCACCTCGCTCCGCGCCGCCACCGAACTGCCCCGGCTCCTGGCCGAGCTGGACTCCGGCATGCTCGTCGCCCGGTCCACCCTGGTGGCGGGCGCGCTCCAGCTCGCCGTCCTCTCGACCGCCGCACTGCTCCTCGTCTCCCACATCCTGACGGCCCGCCAGGAGCCGGAACGCGTCCTGCTCACCGCGCGCGGCGCCTCCCGCCGGCGCCTCGGCGCGCTGAGCGCGGCCGAGTCGCTGCTGCTCGCCCTGCCCGCGGCCGTCCTGGCGCCACTGCTCACACCGCCCCTGCTGCGCCTGTTCAGCCGGTTCGGACCGCTCGGGCGGGTCCACCTGGAGATCCCGGACACCTGGCTGGTCTGGCCGGTCGCGGCCGGCTGCGCCCTGGCCTGTGTCCTGCTGACGACCCTGCCCTCCGTCCTGCGCGGCGCCTCGGCCGCCGTCCTGCGCCGCGTGGGCAGCAGGCAGGCCCTGGTGACGGGCGCCGCCCGCTCCGGCGTGGACCTGGCCGTGGTGGCCCTCGCCGTCCTCGGCTACCAGCAGCTCTCGCAGTACGGGGCCACGGACGCGCCCGTGCCCGCCACCCCCGCCGGCGGCGGGCTCGGCGTGGACCCGGTCCTGGCCGCCGCCCCGGCCCTGGCCCTGTGCGGGGGCACGCTGCTGGTCCTGCGGCTGCTGCCGTTCGCGGCGCGGGCCGGGGGACGGCTGGCGGCGCGCGGCCGGAGCCTTGCCCCGGCCCTGTTCGGCTGGCAGCTCGCCCGGCGGCCCGGCCGGGCCACCGGACCCGTGCTGCTGCTCGTCCTCGCCGTCTCCAGCGGGATCCTGGCCCTCGGCCAGCACGCCGCCTGGTCCGCGTCCCAGCGCGACCAGGCCGAGTTCGCGACCGCGGGAGGCCTGCGGATCTCCGGGAGCAGCATGGCCCCGATGGGCCAGGGCGGACGCTACGGGGCACTGCCGGGCGGGGACCGGCTGATCCCGGTGGTCCGCCGGGAGCAGGCGCTGCCGGGCGGCGCCGCAGCCGACCTCCTCGCGCTGGACGCCGCCGAGGCGGGCGAACGGGTGCCGCTGCGCGCGGACCTGCGCGGCGGCCAGGGGATGCGGGAGCTGTTCGCCCCGCTCGCCGCGGCCGACCCGGACACCCCGGCGGGGTCCGCGGCCGCCGGTGCGGGAACAGCTTCCGCACCGGCCCCCGGCGTCGCCCTGCCCGGCTCCCCCCGCCGGATCGACCTCGACGTGACGGTACGGTCCGCCGGTACGGGCTGGGCAGCCGTGAGCCTGCTGCTGCGCGACCGGTTCGGGGCGATCCACGGGACGCCCTCGGTCACGCTGCCCAACAGCGGCGACGCCACCCTCCCGGTCTCCCTGGACACCCTGACCGGTGCCCCGGTCGGTTCCGCCGCGGCCCCCCTGACCCTGGCGGGCATACGCCTCTCGTACGCCGGGGACGGCGGCCCCGCGGGCGACGGCAGCGAACTGACGCTGCGCCGGATCGCCGTCTCCGACACCGTGGACGGCGCCGCCGCAGCGGTCGCCGCGCCCGCCCCCGCGGCCACGGGCGGCTGGCAGTCGGCGCCCCCACAAGGTCCCCGCTCGCTGCGGGCCCCCGTACTGTCCCCGGTACCGGCCGGTTCCACGGACCTGCTGCAGGTGCGCTACTGGGGCGGGGCCGGCACCGAGAAGGGCGTCAACGCCGTGCTGTTCCCGGCGCCCGCCGCGCCTCCCGCCGCCGCGGTCCCGGCGGTCGCCACCACCGGCTACCTGCGGTCCATAGGCGCCTCCGTGGGCGAGACCGTCCCCGTCACACTGGACGGCGCGACGGTCCCGATGCGGATCACCGCCGCAGTGGACTCCCTCCCGGTGGCCGGACGGACGGCACTCGCCGTCGACCTGCGCACGCTCGGCCGGTTCCTGCTGGAGTCCGCCGGTCAGCAGCCGGCCCCGCCCACCGAGTGGTGGCTGCCCGCCACCTCGGCCGCCGACCCGGTCCCGGCCCGATTGGCAGCCGAACTGCGCGCAGGGGCCCGGACCGAGCGCGTACAACTGCGCGAGGAGATCACCGCACGCCTGCTGGAGGACCCGCTGAGCGCCGGCCCGCAGGGCGCGCTGGCCGCCCTCGCCGCCGCCTGCGCCGTCCTGGCGGCCATCGGCTTCGCGACCTCCGCCGCCGCCGAACGGCGCGTGCGCGGCCGGGAGTTCTCGGTCCTGCTCGCGCTCGGCGCACCGCGCCGCTCGCTGGCCCGGGCGTCCGCCGCCGAGGGCGGGGTGCTGATCGCCATCGGGACCGCGGTCGGGACCGGACTCGGTGTCGCCCTCGTCCATCTGATGGCGCCCCTGGTCGTGCTGACACCCGCCGCCGGGCGGCCGTTCCCGTACGTACGGGTGGACATGCCGTTCTGGCAGACCCTGCTGACGGTCGCCGCCATCGCTGCCGTTCCCCTGCTGTCGGCCCTGCTCAGCGGCCCCCGGGGCCGCGACATCGCCGCCCGGCTGCGCCCCGTGGAGGACATGTGACCACCCCGCCGCCGTCGCCCTCCGGGCCGCTGTCCGCCGGCCCGCCGTCCGCCGAGGCCCCGCGGTCCGGGCCGCGGCCCGCGCCGTGGGTCCGGACCCGGTTGCGGGCGGCACCACTGGGCACCCTGCTCGCCGCCGCGCTGGCGTTCGTCGCCGTCCTGCTGGCCGCCGCGCTGCCACGGGCCCAGGACCGGGGCGCCGACCAGGCCTTGAGGTCCTTCCTGGAGGGCAGCGGCCAGGCCGGCACCAGTCTGCAGGTGACCGCGCCGTCTCCGGTGTCCGGGCAGAGCGCCCAGGCCCTGGACGGGACGCTGAAGAGCCTGCTCGCCCGTACCGGATCCACCTTCCACGTCGACACGGACGCGGTGGTCCACGGCACGCGGACCACCAAGCGGCTACCGCTGCTGAATCCGGAACTGTCCCGCCCGTCCGGATTCCCGCCCAGGATGTCGCTGCTGTACGTCCAAGAAGCCCAGGCCCACGTGAAGCTGGTGGAAGGACGCTGGCCGGGCAGCACTCCGTCCGCCGGTGCCCCGGAGGGCGCCACCGCCTACGACCCGCCGCTGCAGGTCGCCCTCTCGCAGCCCGCCGCCGAGACCCTCGGCGCCCGCCTCGGATCCGTCCTGAAGAGCGCGCCCCTGGCCGACGGCACGCCGTCCGTGGAAGTCGTCGGTCTCTACGCGGTCACCGACCGCACCGAGGACTTCTGGGCGGACCTCGATTGCCTCCCGAGCGCCTGCGAGCACCGCATCGGGGAGAACCTCGCCTGGGACGTCGACGCCCTGATCGGAGCCGGGGACCTCGGCCGGATGGACACCTGGGGCCGCACCGCCGAGGACTTCTGGCGGCTTCCGGTGGACGTCGGCCGCCTGCGGGCCGACCGGCTCGACGCCACGACGAAGGAGATCGCCTCCTACATGGCGGGTCCCACCGCCGCCACCCTCGTGAGGGAGACCCGCCGCGAGCGGCTACGGACCTCCTCGTGGCTGCCCGAACTGTTCGAGCAGGCCCACGACCGCCGGCAGGCCGCGGCGCCGCTCGCCCTGATCGGACCCGCCGGGGTCGGCGGGGTCGCCTTCGTCGTCCTGTGCCTGGCCGGCGCGCTCGCCGCGGACCGCCGCGACGCCGAACTGCGGCTGCTGCTGGCCCGGGGCGGCTCGCGCGCCGGCATCGTCGGCCGGCTCCTCGGGGAGGGCGCCGTCACGGTGCTGCCGGCCGCCACGGCCGCCACCGCGCTCGCCGTACTGCTGCTGCCCACGCCCCGGCTCGCCCCCACACTGCTCGCAGCCGCGGTCGTCGCGATGCTCGCGCTGCTGGCCTTCCCGGTACGGGCGGCCGTACTGCTGTCCCCGCCGCGCCCGGCCGGGCGGTGGCGCCGGCCCGTGGCCGAACTGCTCGTCGTCATCGCCACCGGCGCGGCCGTACTGGAGGTCCGCCGCCGCGGCGTCGCCCCGGCCGGCAGCGACCCGGACCCGCTGCTGATCGCGGCTCCGCTGCTGCTCGCGCTGTGCGGCGGGCTGCTGCTGGCCCGGCTCCAGCCGGTGGTGACCGGGTGGCTCGCACGGGCGGCCGGCCGCCGCTCCGGACTGGTCGGCTTCCTGGGGCTGGCGCGGGCCGCCCGCGGCCAGGGGGCGGCCGGGACGCACGCCCGTGGCCGGACCGGTCCCTCCGTCCTGCCGACGGTCGCCCTGCTCCTCGCCATCACCACCGGCGGATTCGGGGCCGCCGTCCTGAACTCGGTGGACTCGAACCGGCTGGGGGTGGCCCGGCTGGCGGTCGGCGGCGACGCGGCGATCTCCGCGTCCGGGGAGACCTCGCTCCCGGACGGACTCGCGAAGGCCGCGGGCGAGCTGCCGGGCGTACGGACGTCCGTACCGCTGTGGGTCGACCACGACTCCTCGGTCACCGGCACGAAGCAGCGCTCCAGCCAGGTCGCCGTGATCGTCGCCGAGCCGGCCGCGTACGCGGAGCTGTCCCGTGCCCTCGGCTGCGGCTCCTTCGACCCCGCCCTGCTGACCGCGGGCGGCTCGCAGTCCGCCGACGCGCCCGTGCCCGCGCTGTTCAGCGCCGGCCTGGCACAGCTGGCCGGCCCTGGCACGTACACGGTGCAGCCCGGCAACGGCGCAGAGCTGCGGGCACGGGTGGCCGGCGTGATCGACTGCACCCCGGTCCGGCCGGCCCGGGACGCCGCGATCGTCGTCCTGCCCGCGGGCCCGGCGACGGCCCTCATCGGCGCCGGCCGCCCGAACCAGTGGGTGGGTCTGGGTACCGTCGACGGCGACCGGCTGCGCGCGCTGGTCCGGTCCGCACTCCCGCCGGCGTCTTCGACGGCCCAGGCCCAGGCTCCGGCACCCGCCGCGGACCCCGCCGACGAGGTGTATCCCGTGCGCACCAGCGCCGAGGCCGTCGCCGAGCTCGGCGCCGATCCGCTGCAGCGGTCGGCACAGCGCCTCTTCTGGGCCTGCGTGGCCGGAGCGGCCGGCTTCGCCCTGCTCGCCGTACTGCTGACGCTGATGCGGACCGTCCCCGAACGGGCGGCGCTGCTGGCCCGGCTGCGCACCATGGGGCTGCGCCGCCGGCAGGGCGTCGCGCTGATCCTCGCCGAGACCCTGCCGCAGACCCTGGCCGCGGCGCTGGGCGGGGCGCTGGTGGCGGCGGCCGCGGTGGCCTTGCTGGGCCCGGCGATCGACCTGTCCACGCTGGTCGGCGCGAGCGTGCCGACCGGAGTACGGCTCACGGCGGGCCCCGTACTGACCCAGGCCCTAGGCCTCGCCGCGCTGGTCGCCGCCGCCGTGCTCGTCGAGGCGGCGACATCCGGGCGACGGCAGATCACCACCGAGTTGAGAGCGGGAGACCAGAGTTGAACAGCGACCAGCCGACGTACGAGGAGCTGCGCCGCCGGGCGACGGCCGCCGCGGAGCCCCGTACCCCGGCGGCGGACGCCGCGATCGCCTGCGACCGCCTGGTCCGCATCTTCAGCACGGACGGGATCGAGGTGCAGGCCCTCCAAGGGCTGGAGCTGACGGTCGACCAGGGCGACCTGGTGGCCCTCGTAGGCGCCTCCGGCAGCGGCAAGTCCACCCTCCTGAACATCCTGGCGGGCCTGGACGTCCCGACGGCGGGCAGCGCCGCGGTCGCCGGCTACGACCTGCTGGAACTGTCGGCGCGCGACCGGCTGCGCTACCGGCGCGAAGCGGTCGGGTTCGTCTTCCAGCAGACGGCCCGCAACCTGCTGCCGTTCCTGACGGCCGCCCAGAACGTGGCCCTGCCGATGCAGCTGAAGGGCGGCGGCGGACGCCGAGGCGCGGGCGCACGCCGCTCCGCCCGGGTCGCGGAGATCCTGGACGCCCTCGGGATCGGCGACCTGGCGCACCGGCGCCCGGCGCAGCTGTCCGGCGGCCAGCAGCAGCGCGTCGCGATCGCCGTGGCGATGGCGAACGACCCCAAGGTGCTGCTGGCCGACGAACCCACGGGCGAACTGGACTCGGAGACGGCCGCGGCGGTCTTCGACACCTTCCGGACGGTGAACAAGGAACTCGGCGTGACGGTGGTCATCGTGACGCACGACCCCATGGTGGCGGGCGAGGTCCGCCGCACCGTGGCGATCCGCGACGGCCGCACCAGCAGCGAGGTCCTGCGCCGCCTCGTCACCGACGAGCACGGCGAGGAATCGATCAGCGAACGCGAGTACGTGGTCCTGGACCGCTCCGGGCGCGTCCAGCTGCCCCCGAAGTTCCTGGAGGCCCTGGGCATGGAGCACCGCGTGGCGGTCGACCTGGCCCCGGACCGCATCGAACTGCGCCCGGACCGCAGCTAGGGCGTGGGGGCCGGCCGTATCCCGTTACGGCGTCCCGGCCGGCCGGTGAGCTGCGGCCGACCGGGACACCGGGCTCAGGCGAGGTCGAACCGGTCGAGGTTCATCACCTTGTCCCAGGCCGCCACGAAATCGCGTACGAACTTCTCTCCCGCGTCCTGGGCGGCGTAGACCTCCGCGATGGCCCGGAGCTGGGAGTGCGAACCGAAGACGAGGTCGACGGCGGTGGCGGTCCACTTGACCTCGCCCGTGGCGCGGTCCCGGCCTTCGAACACGTTCTCGGCCGAGGCCGACGCCTTCCACTCCGTACCCATGTCCAGCAGGTTGACGAAGAAGTCGTTGGTCAATGTCTCCGGCCGGTCGGTGAACACCCCGTGGGAGGAGCCCTTGAAACCGGTGTTCAGGGCCCGCATACCGCCGGTCAGAACCGTCATCTCCGGTGCGGTCAGGTTCAGCAGGTTGGCGCGGTCCAGCAGGAGGGTCTCCGGCGACAACTTCTCTCCCGCCCGCAGGTAGTTGCGGAACCCGTCCGCCCTGGGTTCGAGTACGGCGAACGCCTCCACGTCCGTCTGCTCCTGCGAGGCGTCCGTGCGCCCCGGTGCGAACGGGACCGTGATGTCGTGCCCGGCGTTCTTCGCGGCCTGCTCGACGGCAGCGCAGCCGCCCAGGACGATCAGGTCGGCGAGCGAAACCTTCCTCCCGCCGGTCTGCGAGGAGTTGAAGTCCTGCTGGATCCGCTCCAGGGTCCGTACCGCCTCGGCCACCTCGGGCAGGTCGTTGACCTCCCAGCTCTTCTGCGGCGCGAGCCGGATCCGTGCCCCGTTGGCCCCGCCGCGCTTGTCGGTGCCGCGGAAGCTCGCCGCCGACGCCCAAGCGGTGGTGACCAGTTGGGGGAGCGACAGCCCCGAGGCGAGGATCGTGCCCTTGAGGGCGGCGATGTCCCCGCCGGTCACCAGCTCGTGATCGACCTCGGGTACGGGGTCCTGCCACAGCTGCGGCTCGGGAATCCACGGGCCGAGGTAGCGCGAGAGGGGGCCCATGTCGCGGTGCAACAGCTTGTACCAGGCCTTGGCGAAGGCCTCCGCGAGCTGGTCCGGGTTCTCGTGGAAGCGCTTCGCGATCGGCGCGTAGACCGGATCCAGCTTCAGCGAGAGGTCCGTCGTCAGCATCATGGGAGCGTGCCGCTTCGACGGATCATGGGCATCGGGCACGGTGCCCTGGGCCGACGGATCCTTGGGAGTCCACTGCTGCGCACCGGCCGGGCTCGTCGTCAGCTCCCAGTCGTACCGGAACAGGTTGTCCAGGTACCCGTTGTCCCACTTCGTCGGCTCGGTGGTCCATGCGCCCTCCAGCCCACTGGTGAGCGCGTCGGCGCCCTTGCCGGTGCCGTAGGTGTTCGTCCAGCCGATCCCTTGCTGCTCGATGGGGCCGGCCTCGGGCTCCGGGCCGATGTACGAGGGATCGACCGCACCATGGCACTTGCCGAACGTGTGGCCGCCGATGATGAGCGCGGTCGTCTCCTCGTCGTTCATCGCCATACGGCCGAACGTCTCGCGAATGTCCCGGGCGGCAGCGATCGGATCCGGGTTACCGTTGGGCCCTTCCGGATTGACGTAGATCAATCCCATCTGCACGGCGCCGAAAGGACCGGAGAGTTCCCGGTCGCCGCTGTACCGCTCATCTCCGAGCCAGGTGTCCTCGGGTCCCCAGAAGATTTCCTCGGGTTCCCAGATGTCCTCGCGCCCGAAGCCGAACCCGAAGGTCTTGAACCCCATTGATTCCATCGCACAGTTGCCGGCGAAGACCAGAAGGTCGGCCCAGGAGATCTTCCGGCCGTACTTCTGCTTGACCGGCCAGAGCAGACGGCGCGCCTTGTCGAGGCTCGCGTTGTCCGGCCAGCTGTTGAGGGGCGCGAAGCGCTGGGCGCCGGAGCCGCCACCGCCCCGGCCGTCCTCGATGCGGTACGTTCCCGCGGCGTGCCAGCTCATCCGGATGAAGAGCGGCCCGTAGTGGCCGTAGTCGGCAGGCCACCACTCCTGCGACGCCGTCATCACCTCGAAGACGTCCTGCTTCAGCGCGTCGAGGTCCAGGGTCGAGAACTCTTCCGCGTAGTCGAATTCCTCACCCATCGGATTGGACCGGGGGGAGTGCTGATGGAGAACCTGAAGGTCCAGCTGATTCGGCCACCAGTCCCGGTTCCCCCTGGGGCGGGTCGCCGTGGGGGCCGGGGAGGGGATTACTGGGTTCTCGCTTTCGCTGCCGGACACGTCCGTCCTTCTTCCTGTCTCGGTGTTCCCTCTGCTGGCTGATTTGCTCTTGACGCCGTCTGCTTTCCGAGTCGAGAGCGTGTATCGGCGTCCGTATGGTCGCGCACCGCAGACCGCACCGCTACGAGAACACGCAGAGCACCCCCGTACAACAATCGGTCAAAGCCAAAGGGTGACATGAAGCCGGACATGCGCCGGATAAACTTCTGTTATTCCGCCGAGCCTGAAAAGGTGAGCCGATATGAGTGACCTGCTGGAGCGACTGCGAGGGCGCGGCTGGCGCATGACGTCCCAGCGGCGCGTCGTCGCGGAGGTCCTCGACGGCGAGCACGTGCACCTCACGGCCGACGAGGTGCACGCCCGCGCGGCGCAGCGGCTGCCGGAGATCGCCCGGGCGACCGTCTACAACACCCTCGGCGAGCTGGTGTCCCTCGGCGAGGTCGCGGAGGTCTCCACCGACGGCCGCGCCAAGCGCTACGACCCCAATGCACGCCACCCGCACCAACACCTGGTGTGCTCAGGCTGCGGCCTCATCCGCGACGTCCACATGACCGGCGACCCGCTGGCCGGCCTCCCGGAGGAGGAGCGGTTCGGCTTCACCGTGTCCGAGGCCGAGGTCACCTACCGCGGGCTGTGCCCCGAGTGCGCCCGCCGGGGCCCGGGGGACAGCCCTTGAGTCGTGTCCCGGACGGGCCTTTCGGATCTTGCCGGGCCGACAGGATCCGAAAGACGCGCCCCTGCTCAGATCCCGGCGACCTTCGCGCTCGCCGACAGCTCGTAGACCAGGGTGACCGTGCGCCGCCCGCCGGGCGGCAGGGTGATGTCCCAGCGGGCGATGCCTTCCGCGTCGACCGCGTCGGGCGCCGGGGAACAGGCGTCCTTGCGCACGCGTACCTCCACCGCCGAGACCTCGGACACCGGGATCCGCTCCCGGAGGACGACCACCCGGTCGTCGTGCTCCCCGGGGGCGGAGAACCGGGACAGGTGCAGCCGGATCGTGCGGGTGACCACGGTCCGCTGCATGATGCCCGCGGAATCGCGGGACTCCTGCGCCTGCCGGACCACCCCGTGGTCGTCGCAGCTGCCGAAGGCGAGCTCTACGGGGGCGCCGGGGGCGGTGAAGTCCAGCGTGCCTCGGCCGCTGAAGCCGCTGCCGCGGACCAGGTCCACGGGCCCGGCGAGCAGCGCGTGGCCGGACCGGTTGTCGAACCGGACCACCTGGGTGACCAGCGGCGACACCTCGGGTGCGCAGGCGTACTCGCTGCTCGCGGCCGTGGTGAAGACGGAGAGCGGCACCCGGTGGGCGCGGCCGTCCCCGGGCACGGAGACCGGCGCGGGGGAGTTCAGCACGCGCGCCTCGCCGCCGTCGTCCACGCCTGGCAGGCCGAGCACCGGGGCCGGGCCGAGGGTCCCGATCTCCTCCTCGCGCAGCTCGACGTCGACCGTACGGCGCTCCGCCGCGGAGCGGTCCTTGAGCGTCAGCCGGTCCTCGCCCAGCCGTGGCGGATCGGTGGCCAGCGCCGAGCGCGCGGTCGACAAGGTCAGGCGTACGTCCGACCAGTCCTCGCCGGTGCGCTGCCAGACCATCGCATCGGTCTCCAGCGTCAGGGAGTCCCCGTCGAGGACCGCCCGGTAGGCGGGCCGCCACAGCGCACACGGGGTGAGGTGGCTCAGACGCAGCTCGGCCGGCCCGGCGGCCGCGGCCTCCACGGTCAGCTCGATGTGGCCGACCAGCTCGGCGGGCTCGTCCTCCGAGAGCCGCATGGCCCGCTGGGTTTCCCCGAGTTCGGCGGCGAGGGCGGCCAGCCGGGCCTCCACGGTGCGCAGTTGCTCGCCGTGCGCGTCGCGCTCACCGTCCACCCGGTCCAGTTCGAGGGCCCAGCGGGTCCTGTCGGGCTCCCCGCAGCCGGCGCCTTCGCCGATGTCCCGCAGCAGATCGGCGGCGAGGCGGCCGAGCAGGTCGAGGCGGGAGTGCAGCCGGTCGCGTCGCTGCTCCAGGGCCAGCTGCTCCTCTTCGAGGGCGTGTACGCGGTGGCGCAGGGCGGAGTCGTCGTCGGCGGACGGCAGCGGCCCGCGCGGCGTCCAGCTGCGGACGATCCGCACGTCGAGCACCGTCGCGGGGGAAGCGGCGGTCAGCTCGGCATGGAGGGTCCGGTCGACGGCCAGCGCGCTGACCGGTCCGAGACGCAGCCGCTGGACCCCGGCCTCCAGGTCGAGTACGGCGGTGCGCTCGACGTGGGCGCGGTCCTCCAGACAGGTGACGGCGGTGACGGGGAGGGCGATCGGCTTCGGGGCCGTGGACATGGCGGTCAGCTCCTGCGGTTGCCGTCGACCAGGGCCTTGCCGGTCGGGATGCGGATCTCGTAGCCGCCGTCGAGGGCGGCAGTGGTGCCTGCGGGCAGGTCCAGCCGCCAGAGGCGGGTGCCCAGGGCGTGCTGCTCGGGCCCCGTGCCTTCCTCGGGTGCCGACCAGTCGGCCCGTTCCTCGATCCGGACGTCCGGTTCGGAGGTGACCGGCACCCGCTCGCGGACCTCTACGGTGACGGGCCGCGCGAGCCGGTTGGCCAGCTCCACGTGGACGCGGTGGTCGAGCACGGTGATGTTGTTGCGCAGGCCGGCGGTCGACTCGTGCAGGTTCGTGCGGCGGGTGACCCGGATGCCCTCGGCGGGCCCGAGCCCCACCCGGCGGACACCGCCGGGGGCGAGCGTGGGCAGGGCGGCGGTCAGCAGGAACTCCTCGTCGACGGTGACCTCCACCGGGCCGGCCAGCAGCGCCTGGTCGGTGGCGTTGGAGAGCACCAGCGTCGCGTACACGGTCTGCTCCACGGACGGCACGCAGAGGTACTCGGTGCGCAGGCCGACCGGGATCTCGCCGACGGTGACGGTGTGCCAGGTGCCGTCCGACGGAATGTCGGCGCGGGCCGCGGCATCGAAGCGGTGGTCGAAGGAACCCGCCGACTCGCGGGGCCGCACGGCATGTCCGGGCAGCGCCAGCTCGGCTACCGCTTCGGCCCGGCGGCGGTACTCGGCCGCCACCGGGTCGACGGGGGAGCCGGGGAACAGCCGGCCCCGGCGACCGCCTTGCTCGCCGGGGCCGCACAGGACGAGGGCGGCGTAGTCGAGCTCGGCGCCGCTGGGCTGCGGCGGACCGGTCACCGGCGCCGGCGGAGGGGGCGGCGGCGCAGCCCGGCCAGAACCCGCGGGCGCCATGGGTACGGGGGCCCCGGCGAAGGCCCCGGCGCCGGTACGCGACCTGGCGCCCGGCCGCGAGGGGGCCGCCTGCGTGAGGGGGGACATCGCGCCGCCGAGGACCTCCGTGGAGCGGGCGTCCGCGCCGCCGGGCATCCGGAACGCGGGCGGCGGACCGCCGTAGCCCGGCTGAGCCGGCGCCGGGGGAGGCGGCGGGGGCGGAACCGAACCGTACGCGGATCCGCCCGCGGCGGCCGCGGGAGCGGGGCGGGCGGCGACACCCGCAGGCGCCGGGGTCGCCGCGGGAGCGGCAGGGCGCGGGCCGGCCGCCTCGTACCCGGCAAACAGGTCGGCGAGCCCGGCGGGCGGCTCGCGCCAGCCGGAAGGCGCGGGGGCGGGCTGACGCCGGCCGATGCGGATCGAGCGGAGCTTCGGCAGGTCGGTGCGGCGCCGGAGATCGGCGGTGGCCAGGGCGATGCGCACCCCGGTCCAGTCCTCGCCGGTCCGCTGGGCGACCGAGGCGCGCAGCACCAGTCGGCCGCTGCCGTCGCCCTGACGGTGCGTGAGCCGGTAGGCCGGCACCCAGACGGCGCCCGGCACCCCGTACTCCAGCTCCAGTTCCACCTCCGCGTCAGCCGAAGCAGCGCCGTGCCCGTCGAGGGTCAGGACCGCGCAGACCGTGGTCTCCACGTGCGCTGACGGTGCGTCGGTGGAGGCGCGGGCGAGCCTGTCGGCGGCGACGGTGAGCTCGTGCTCGACGTCGCGCAGCTCCTCCTCCAGCTCGACGAGGCGGGTGTGCAGTCCCGTCAGCCGCTCCTCGACGAAGTCGGCGAGCTCCAGCCACGCGTCGACCGGGGTGCGGCGGTGCGGGTCATCGCGCCTGCGGGCGGGTGGGACCGGGTGGAGCGCCCTGACCTCCTCGATCAGGCTCAACTGCCGGTCCCGGCGTCCCTGCGCCGCCGCGTACGCGTCGCTCAGCCGCTCGACCTCGCGCCGCAACGCGTGGGGCGTGCCCGTACCGAGCGGCTCGGCCTCGACTTCCACCCGGGCCTCGGTGACGCGCACCCCGGAGGCGCCCAGCACACGGGCGCGCAGCGAGCCGGGATCCAGCGAGCGGGGCAGTCCCGTCACCCGCACCCGGCCGTCAGGCGGCACCATGCCCCGGGCCAGGCGGCGGCAGACCGCGCCCTGCGCGTACACCACGACCGAATCGAGGGTCGCCGCCCACCTGTGTGCTGTCTCTGCCGTCATGTGCTCCGCCCCCGCCGCATCCATGCTGAGCGAAGCCTACGCCGAGCGGCCGGCGCATCACGTCCCGGGCCATGCTCCTCTCATCCGCGAGGAGGCTGACCGGGGCGGGTGGCGAGGTGGTCCTGTAGTTCGCGGTGCCGGAACTGGTAGGCCGTTCCGGCGATCCGCAGGATGCCCATCCGGTAGCAGTGGTGCAGGAAGTCTCCGAGCCGCCAGGGCAGTTGACCACGTGCGCACAGCCGGAAGGCGACGTAGCGGACCCACGCCCGGCCGCCGACTCCGCCGCAGAGACCCCCGATGAGTCCGAACGCCGGTCCGAGGATCAGCGTCAGCAGCAGCGCGATCGCGAGCCCCCGCCCCATGGCCGCGAGCCCGTCGACGTCGGTCAGTTCCTCCAAGAGGCCGATGGGAAGCATGAACCCGATCCCCAGGACGAGCCAGCTGTTGCGGTCGCGTCGGACGGGCTGGCGGGGGTCCGTGAAGGGCTCCTGCTCGCTCGCGTCGAGTACGATCCCGAGGACGCCGAAGAGCCCGATCAAGAGCCCGATGTCAAGAGCGGCCCTGAGCCCCGTGCGGAACCCGTACCCGGGCCCCAGCAAGAATCCGGTGGCGAGCCCCAGCGAGAGTCCGGCGGCGGGCGAGGCCAGGAGTGCGCTCGCGAGGAGCACCTTGAACCTGAAGGCGACCTCGCGTCGCCCGGTGAGCGTTCGCCAACGAGGCACACCCACCTTGCTCGGCGTCGGCCATGCCTCGCCCCTCAGGACCGCCCAGCCCGGGATCAGGAGCACGCAGGCTCCGGCGATCCACGCGGTCATCGACCACGGGGACCGCACCATGACCAGGGCGGCGAATGCGGCCACGGGCACGAGCAGGAGGACGGTCGTGAGGATGCGATCGGCACGACGTGTGCGCTCCGGGCCGGTGAGTGGCCACAGATCGTGGAGGACGAGGTCGGTGGCGGACAAGGTCCGGCCGGCCAGGCTGCGGTACGACGTATTGGCGTCGAGGTAGGCGGCCAGCACCGCCAGGTACTTCCACGTCGTCTCCGCGTCCCGTGCCGGCCCGCGTGAGCGCTGGTCCATGGCGTGGGTGTGCAGGGCCGCGGCGATGTACCGGTCGAGGAGGTACTCGTTGAGGGTGCTCCCTTCGGCCAGGGTGAGCAGCCGGCGGGGGTCGCGCACGTAGCGGCCGCCGGGGTCGCGCTCCTGGAAGACGACGGCCGCCAGGCTGAGCCTCCACGGGGTGTCCAGGGCGTGCTGCAGAGCGGAGGAGGTCCCTGCCGTGCCGTCGAGGGCGTTCAGCACGGGGTCCCAGCGCGTCCTCCCGGCCGGGGTGTCGGCCACGCGCTGACCGAGGAAGGCCCGGGCCCGACCCGCCTCGACGCGTGCGAGTTGGACCACGGCCACGGCCTGCGCGTGGACTTCGACGGCAGTCAGGGCCAGGTAGTGACCGTGACGGCACGTGAGGACGACCGGCCCGGGCCGGTCGCCGCTCTGATGGGTGTTGACCTGCTTGAGCAGGAGGGCGGCGCGTGAGGTGTAGCCGGGTGCGCTGGTGCCGTCGGTCTCGTCCAGGCCGTCGATGACGGGCAGGACCATCTGCGCCGCCAGGAGCGCCCTGGCATCGCGGGGTCGCATCCGGTACGTGCCGGTGAGGTGGGTGTACAGCCAGTCGTCGATGCTCGTGCCGGGCCACGCCGCGGCGGACAGACGCACCGGCACCGGTTCGTCGGCGGGCCGCGTCCGCGCCAGGCCGAGCAGCAGGACCAGTAAGGCGACCGACTTTCCGGTCCCGGCGTCCCCACCGGTGCCTGACGGCCCGTCCGGCGCCGTGCCGGGGGTGCCGGTGATGACCATGCGGCCGGGCCTCAGCTCCCGGTAGTACGCGGCGATCCCCGCCACGCGCCCTTCCTCGGTGACGCCGTCCACCCGCCCGTGCACACGCGTCGTGAACTCGACGTCGATGAGGGAGCTCACGTCCCCTCCGAGCAGCTGCCGGTACTCCACCTGCTCCAGGCGCACCACCTGCTTCGCCAGCCGACCCGCCACGGCCTGCACGTCGGGCACCCAAGCGCCGCGCCGCCATGAGTACAGGGCGAAGACCAGCCCGACGGTGCCCACCAGCGCGCCGACCACGCTCGCCGCCGGATCCGCCGCGGCCCACCCCTTGTCCGACGCCATCCAGACCAGCCCGGCCATGATGCCCCCGCACACGGCCGCCAGCCCCCGGCTCGCCCAACTCCCCATGGCCGGTCATCCTCGCGCCCGCGGGCACCGATGCGCCAGCGATCCGCCCTCCGCACACTCGCCCGGGCGGCGTGGCGGGCCGATCGGCCAGGCGGGTCGCTCAGCCCTTCTTCTGCTCTCCCCGCGGCGGGACATCCGACCCTCGGGATGCCGGAGCGTGCGGGATGGACCAGGCTGTGCACGAGACGGGACGGGGGCCGGTAAGGGGCACGGAGGGAGAACGCGGTGACGAATGACGCCGACCCCCGGCACGACGAGGGTGCCGGTACGGGTCCTGGCGCGGCCGCTGAGGCGGTCCGGGGCCTGAGTTCCCGCGTCACCCTGCGGGTCAACGGTACGGCCCACGCCCTCCGGCTGGACCACCGTGTCACCCTGCTCGACGCCTTGCGGGAGCACCTGGAGCTGACCGGAGCGAAGAAGGGCTGCGACCACGGCCAGTGCGGCGCCTGCACGGTGCTGGTCGACGGGCGGCGGGCGAACAGCTGCCTGCTGCTCGCGGTGGCCCAGGACGGCGCCGACGTCACCACCGTGGAAGGACTCGCGGACGGCGCGGGCGACGGCCTGCACCCGCTCCAGGAGGCATTCCTGAAGCGGGACGCCTTCCAGTGCGGTTTCTGCACGCCCGGCCAGCTCTGCTCCGCCGTCGGAGCGATCGAGGAAGCCGCCGCCGGCCACCCCTCGCACGCCACCCCGGCCGAATCCCTGTCCGAGCCCGGCCCCGTCACGCTGACGCCGGCGGAGATCAGGGAACGGCTCAGCGGCAACCTGTGCCGCTGTGGCGCCTACCCCCGCATCGTCGACGCCGTGACGGACGTGATCGCGTGAAGCCCTTCGCCTACGTGCGGGCCACCAGCCTCCAGCAGGCCGCCGCCGCCCACGCCCGCGTCCCGGGCGCACGCTACCTCGGCGGCGGAACCAACCTCGTCGACCTCATGAAGCTGGGCGTCGAGACGCCCCCCGCCCTCATCGACCTCTCCCGGCTCCCGCTGCACGACGTGGAGGAGCTGCCCGAGGGGACGCTGCGCATCGGCGCCATGGCCCGCAACAGCGACGTGGCCGCACACCCGGTGGTGCGCGCCCGCTACCCCGCCCTCTCCGAGGCGCTGCTGGCCGGTGCCTCGGGACAGCTGCGCAACGTCGCCACGACGGGCGGCAACCTGCTCCAGCGCACCCGGTGCTCCTACTTCCAGGACGTCTCCAAGCCCTGCAACAAGCGCGAGCCCGGCACCGGATGCGGCGCCCGGGACGGGGTCCACCGCGATCACGCCGTCCTGGGCCACTCCGCCCACTGCATCGCCACCCACCCCTCCGACATGGCGGTGGCCCTGGCGGCGCTCGACGCCGGCATCGAGCTGTACGGAGAACAGGGCGCCCGTACGGTGCCGGCCACGGATTTCCACCGGCTGCCCGGAGACCGTCCCGAGCAGGACACCGTCATCCGCAGCGGGGAGATCGTCACCGGGGTCCTCCTGCCGGCCGTTGCCCCCGGCGCGGCCTCCCTCTACCGCAAGGCCCGCGACCGGGCTTCGTACGCCTTCGCGCTGGCCTCGGTCGCGGCCGCCCTGGAGCTCGAGGACGGTCGCGTACGGCGCGTCGCCCTCGCCTTCGGAGGCCTCGCCCACCGGCCGTGGCGGGCCGCCACCGCCGAGGCCCGGCTGGCCGGCGCCGAGCCCACGGCAGCCGTCCTGCGGGAGGCCGTCGACGCGGAGCTCGCCCGGGCCCAGCCCTTGAGCGACAACGCCTACAAGGTGGCCCTCGCCGGAAACCTCGCGTGCGACGCGCTCGCCACGCTCGCCCGCCGTGCGGGCGCACGCCCCGTCACCTCCTAGTGCTGTGACGCCGAACCCGACGAGGAGCAGACCCATGCGGTACGCGGCACTCGGTACCCCGGCCGGACGGACAGAGGGACCGGAGAAGGTCACGGGCCTCGCGCGGTACGCCGCCGACCAGGCCCCGCCCGGCCGGGTCCACGCCTGGCCCGTGCCCGCGACCGTCGCCCGGGGCCGCGTCACCGCCGTGGACGCCGACGCGGCCCTGGAGCTCCCCGGCGTGCTCGACGTCCTCACCGCGTACAACGCACCACGCCTCGGCCCCTCGGACGACCCCACGCTCCGGGTGCTGCAGGACACCCAGGTCCCGCACCGCGGCTGGTACGTGGCGCTGGTGATCGCCGAGTCCCTGGAAGCCGCCCGGGCCGCCGCGGCGGAGGTACGGATCAGCTACGCGACCGAGGAACACGACGTCGGCCTGCGCACCGACCACCCCGGCGCCTACACCCCCGAGAAGGCCAACGGCGGGCACCCCGGCCACCGGGAGCACGGGGATCCGGACGCGGCCTTCGCCGCCGCTCCCGTACGGGTGGACTGCACGTACACGGTGCCCCCACTGCACAACCACCCCATGGAGCCGCACGCGGCCACCGCCGACTGGGACGCCGGGCGGGGCCATCTCACCGTGCACGACTCCAGCCAGGGAGCCGGACCGGTCCGGTCCGCGCTGGCCTCCCTCTTCGCCCTTCCCGAGGACCGCGTCACGGTGGTGTCCGAACACGTGGGCGGCGGCTTCGGCTGCAAGGGGACGCCGCGCCCGCACGTGGTCCTGGCCGTCATGGCCGCCCGGCACACCGGCCGCCCGGTCACCCTCGCCCTGCCCCGGCGCCAGCTGTCCGCCGCGGTCGGGCACCGCGCGCCCACCCTCCACCGCGTCCGCCTCGGAGCCCGCCAGGACGGCACCCTCACCGCGCTCACCCACGAGGTCACCACCCACACCTCCCGGATCAGGGAATTCGTCGAACAGGCCGCCGTCCCCGGCCGCGTCATGTACGCCGCCCCGGACAGCCGCACCACGCACCGGGCCGTCGCCCTGGACGTGCCCACGCCCTCCTGGATGCGCGCCCCCGGTGAGGCCCCCGGCATGTACGCGCTGGAATCGGCCATGGACGAACTGGCCGACGCCCTCGGCCTGGACCCCATCGAGCTGCGCGTCCGCAACGAACCCGCGAGCGAACCCGACAGCGGCCGCCCCTTCAGCAGCCGGCACCTCGTGGAATGCCTGCGCGAGGGGGCCGACCGCTTCGGCTGGGCCTCGCTGCGCACGCCGCGCCGGGACGGGCCGCTGCTGTGCGGGACAGGGGTGGCCGCCGCCACGTACCCGTACCTCGTGGCCCCCTCCACCGCCCGCGCCCACGCCCGGCCCGACGGCACCTACGTGGTCGAGGTCAACGCCACCGACATCGGCACGGGCGCGCGTACCGTCCTCACCCAAGTGGCCGCCGACGCGCTCCAGGTGCCGCCGGAGGAGGTGACCGTCGCCATCGGCCACACCGGGCTGCCGCGGGCGTCCCTCGCGGGGGGTTCCTGCGGAACCGCCTCCTGGGGCTGGGCGGTGCACAACGCCTGCGCGGCCCTGGTGGCCCGCCTGGCCCGCCACCACGGCCCGCTGCCCGCCGCGGGACTGTCCGCGTCCGCCGACACCGTCCAGTCGGCGGCGCAGGAGTCCCCGTACGCCCGCCATGCGTTCGGTGCGCACTTCGCCGACGTCCAGGTCGACACAGTCACCGGCGAGGTACGCGTACGCCGCCTGCTCGGTGTCTTCGCCGCCGGCCGCATCCTCAACCCGGTGACCGCGCGGTCCCAGTTCGTCGGCGCCATGGTCATGGGAGCGGGAATGGCACTGACCGAGCAGAGCACCGTGGACCCGGTCCACGGGGACTTCGCGGAGAGCGACCTGGCCGCCTACCACGTGCCGGTGAGCGCCGACGTACCCGACATCGAAGCGCACTGGATCGACGAGCACGACAAACACCTCAACCCCATGGGCAGCAAGGGGATCGGCGAGCTCGGGATCGTGGGCACGGCGGCCGCGATCGGCAACGCCGTGTGCCACGCGACGGGGCGGCGCCTGCGGAGCCTGCCGCTCACACCCGACCGCGTCCTGGCCGCGCTCGGCTGACACCCGGCTCTGTTCGGGTGAGGGGAAAACGATCCCGCAGGCCGCGGGGGTTCCGGGGCACCCCCGCGGACCGGAAGCATCCTGACTGCCCGGGCCGCGCGTCACCGGGCCGCCGCCACCCGTGACGGCCGACCGGTGCGCCGTGGCTGCGAAGCTCTTTCCCGAACCTGTGAAGGGAGTCCCTGCATGGGACTGACGACAGCCACCATCGCCGCGGAATTGGAAGCGGCGAACAAGGTCGGTGACCCGAAGGCCGACCAACTCGTCTCCGACCTGATCAAGAACAAGGAGATCGACGGGGTCAACGCCCTGTTCCGCACCATCGGAACCCTCAAGCCCGGTCAGGACCTCTCCGAACTGCCCCCGCGCCTGGCGGAGTTCCTCAAGGAGGCCGCGGCGGCGCCGCCGGACTGGTCCGAGGCCGACGTCAAGGCGGCGGAGAGCTTCTTCGCCCACCACCACGGCGAGGTCTCCATGCTCCAGGGCACGGTGGGCCTGATCGGCACCTACCTCTCGCCGACGGGCGCCTTCACCCTGCGCTCCACCGGCCGGCTCGGCGGCGTCGAGGGCCCGGGCAGGCGGCTGTCGCAGTCCTCGCGGCTCTTCATCGACATGGGCAACAAGAACGCCATGCGCGACGGCACCCTCGCGGCGAACGTGACCAAGGTGCGCCTCGTCCACGCCTCGGTGCGCCAGCTCCACAAGAAGAGCGGCGAGTGGGACTACGCGAAGTGGGGCGAGCCGGTCTCGCAGAAGTACACGACCGGTGCGGCCTGCGTGTTCTCCACGCAGATCCTCCAGGCCATGGCCCGTCTGGGCATCGACGTCTCCAAGGGCGATGCCCACGGGTTCATGTGTGCCTGGCACTACGTCAACCACTACCTCGGCACCCCGGACAAGTGGCTGCTGCCCAAGGACGCGGACCAGGTCGGGGCCCTGTGGAACGAGGTCCGCGACAAGGAGTGGAGCAAGACCGACGACGGCGTCTTCATGACCAAGCAGGCCGTCGACTTCTACAAGAAGTTCTACCCGCCGGGCGCCCACGACGCGTTCATCGCGATGGTCCGCCACGCCCTGTCCGACAAGTACGCCGACATGGCGGGCCTGCCCAAGAGCGTCCTCGGCGCCGTCGCCGACCCCCTCTCCGACGGGCACGGCCTGCTCAGCGGCACCGCCGGCGGCCTGCTGGGCGGCGCCGCCAAGAAGACCGTCGGCGTCAACCCGTACAAGGAGATCGTGGGGATCGCCTCCAAGGGCTTCAACGAGGTCCAGAAGTTCGCCCTCACACACGACCAGGACGACCAGCCCCAGATGCACCAGGAACTCCACGACAACCGCTGACCTGACCTGACCTGACCTGACCTGACCTGACCTGACCGGTCCGCCCGCGCCGGGCCGGCCGCGGCCCGCCCCCGCCGCACGACGGCGGGGGCAGGGCCCTGTCCACGAAGGCCGGTTCAGCCCGGCGTACCGAGCCCGGTGAAATACTGCGCGTCCTTGGGGCGCGCGGCGTCATGTCCGGCGGGACGGGGGGCCGGCTCCAGGTGGGGTATGTACTTGGAGCAGTGGATGTAGGCCTCTTCGACGCTCAACCGGACCCACATCTCAGGGCTGCGCCCGGGCGCGAGGCCGGTGGGCAGGTCCGGGTGGAGGGAGCGAAGGCCCGCGTCGGTGTAGAGCTGGGCCACGCCGTTGACGTGAAGTCCGACGTGGTGGTGGGTGAAGTCCACGAACAGCAGGCCGAGGTGGGGGTTCTCCGTCATGTTGCCCGCGCTGGCGAGGACACCGTTCCCGCGGAACTCGGGGTAGGCGAGCGAGTGGTCGTCGATCACGTGGACGAATCCCGGCGGCCCGGCGCGGAAGCTGGAGTCGCAGTTTCCGTGGGAGTCGGCCGTCGCCAGGAAGAGCATGGTCTGGCAGCCGATGAAGTCCCGCATCTCCGGGGTGAGGCAGGGGCGTACCTGCTGGTCGTAGAAGCGGGCGGCGCGCTCGGCGGTGCCCAGTTGCTGCTGCAGCTGGTGTTCACCTGCTGATCCGAAGCGTGGCGGGGGCAAGGTCACGGGTGTTCTCCTGGCAGGACGGGGAGGCGCGTGGCTCAGGGAAGGGACAGGACGGGCGTCTCGAACGGGTCGTGATGGATGCGGTCGGGCGAGGTGCCGCCGAGCGTGAGCGTTTCGGTGGCGGAGATGACCATCGGGGCCGGGCCGCTGAGGTAGACGTCGTGCTGGTACCACGGTCCGTACTCGGCCAGCACCTCCGGCAGGGACCCCCTGATTCCGGGGATGTACTCGTGGGAGACCGCCCCCCTGATGGCCAGCCAGTGGTGCCGCTGGGCCATCCGGAGCATGTCGTCGACCCCGTACAGCTCGGCGCCGGTGCGGGCACCGAGGAAGAGGTCCACCTGGTGGTGCCCGCCGCGACGGGCCACCTCTTCGACGAGGGCCCGGATCGGGGCGAGGCCGGTGCCGCCGGCCACGCAGAGCAGGTCCCGGTGGACGGCGGCGTCCAGCACCATGTCTCCCAGCGGGGCGCCCAGGTGGACCACGTCGCCCACCACGGCGCGGTGCACCAGGGCGTTGCTCACCGTGCCGCCGGCCACGGCGCGCACGTGGAAGGTGAGGGTGCCGTCCTCGCGGGGCGCGTTGGCGGGGGAGTAGTAGCGCCAGTGCTTCGGCCACCAGGGGGTCTCGATGCTGACGTACTGGCCCGCGGCGTACTCGTAGGGCAGGTGGGGGCGGACGGTGATCTCGGCGATGCCGTTCCCGCGCGAGACGCGGTGCACCACCGTCGCGGGCCATACGGCGGGCCGTACCGCCTCGTCCTGTTCGGCCGCACTGATCATGACCTCGGCGACCACCCCGTACGCCTTGGTCCAGGCAGCGGCGATCTCCGCGGTCCAGGCGGGGCCGGCGTAACGGGCGAGCGAGGCGAGGAGGCATTCGCCCACGGCCGGGAAGTGCGCACTGAGCGTGCCGAACTTGCGGTGGTCGCGTCCGAGGTGGCCGCAGAAGCGGACCAGGCTGCCGGGGTCGTCGACCAGGTCCACGATGCGCAGCAGCGCGCGCAGCAGACGGCCGCGCTGGGCGTCCATCCCCGGCGGGAACATGGGGCGGACCTCGGGGTAGCGGGCGAAGAGGATCGCGTAGAAGTAGACCGTCATCTCCACGGCCAGCGGCTCGACCACCGAGACGGAGGCGCGTATGAGGTCGATCTCGTGGGCCGACAAGGGTGGTTCGGCGGCCTCGGGTTCCACGGTGTACGGGGCCTGCGCGGGGGCCGGATCCGGCCGGGTCGGGAACTCGGAGGGGTTGCTCGAGCGATTGATCCTGAATCTCAAGGGACCAGCGCTCCTCCATTCGTTATTCGAGATGGCCTCCCGCCGGCGGAGGGTGGGACGGCACCGCTCGTGGAGCCGGGGCCCCGAAGCGCGCCACGGGCGGCGTTCTCACTGAACCGTCGGCTCACGACAACGGTGATCGGGGCGTCGAACATGGCGGTCATGAGTCCTCATCGCGGGTCGGGAACGCCGAAACGGATCAAGCGCCTCCGGACGCTACATGACCGGGTAGATACTCAGAAGTAGCAAAGGGGCGGGTGAGCGCCGCGCACCTGAGGGGTCCAGGCGGGTATTCCCGTTAGGTGGCGCTTCGTGCCTTCCTGTCGTGCGCCGTGCTCCGGCCGGTCCCGTTCTGCCCGAGGAACTCCGCCACGGCCAGCGCGAAGAGGAGCGCGATTGCGATGCCGACGATGACCCAGCCGGTCGGGTAGCTCCACAGGACGAAGGTCAGTACGGCCGCGGCGACCAGGACCCAGGTGATCCGGCCGCGGTGGCGGTGGACGAACGGCCCGACCGGGCCGGTGCGCAGGCCCGCGCGGTCCGCCGTGGAGCGGACGGCGCCGATGCCCGAGTGCCACAGCTGCCGTACGAGCGTGGCCCAGCGGCCGGGGCCGGTCAGCCAGGCGGCCAGCGCGATCACCACGCCGAGGACCACGGTCATCCGGACCGTCGTACGGAGGTAGCGCGTCATCGCGTCGTAGATGCTCCCGGCCGCGGGCTGCGAGACGCTGTCCGGCAGCGCGTTCAGGTACACCACGCGGAAGACGGTCAGGCCGACGCCGAGCAGGAGCGTGGCGAAGGCGAAGGCGAGGGCCGCCGTCACCAGGACGCGGCGGCGGTGGCGGGAGAGGAGCACACCGGCGGCGACCAGCAGCACCGAGAGCACCGGAAGCCAGTCGCCGGCGATCTGCAGGAGGCGGAAGCCGGTTCTGACCTTGCCGATGTCGTCGGCCCGCAGCACGGTGAAGTCGGTGTGCACCTGGGGGATCTTCGCGGCCGCCGTCATTCCTTCGTCGACGAGGCGCTGTTTGACCTGATCGACGACCGGGGCCAGGTCGAGGGTCACCGAGTCGTTGTCGATCTTCACCGCGCCTCCGCCGCTGCCCGTGAGGGCCTTGACCACCGTGGCGTGGATGCGGCGGTTGGCCTCGGTCCAGATCCGCTCGAAGGCGTCGGAGGCGATGATGTCCTGCGATGTGTCGTGGACGAAGCTGCGGACGGCGTTCTCGAGCGAGTTGCCGAGTGCGCCGAGCGCCTTCTCCAGGCGCGGCCGGTCGGCGGGCGCCGCGCCTTCCAGCAGGGCCGGTACGTCGATGTGCTCCATCACCGCGTCGGTGACCCGGGTGGCCGCAGCCGCCTGGACGTCGGGGTCGGAGGCCAGCGGGGCGACCGTCCGTACGTAGCGGTCCGTGTCGCCGACCTGGCTCGACGCCCACGCCGCGACGGCTCCGAGCGGGGCGAGGACACAGCCGATGACGATGAGCAGAGCGGCGAAGAAGGACTTCCACCGGTGCCGGGGCGCCCGGGCCGTCCTCTCGGCCTCCAGGGCCGCCACCCGGCCGCGCAGCTGCTCGAGTTCGGAACGCCCCTCGTCTCCGCCGGGTGCGCCCTGCGGCTCCGCGCCGGGGTCCGGGGCACCTTCGTGCGTCATGGCGCGTCCTCTCCTGCCGATGGCTTCACCTTGCAGCGCATCCCGGGGAGCGCGCGGACGCGAGCGGTACGCGTCCGAAGGAGTGACCGGCCTCGTGGCTCGCCGCGGGAGCGCATCCCGGGGAGCGGTACCAACAGGTATCGGCCATATGGCTTGCCGTGGCGGATTCCTTCGGTGATCTTTCTGAGGAGCAGGTGGGTCGATGATGACGGCGCTGCCGTCGCAGGGGGTTCGGTCGGCGGCGTGTGTCGAAGGGGGAGACTGCGCTCCGCTGAGCCTGCCCAGAGCGGCCGGGTGGAGGCGGACGTCTTTCGCATGCGGTTGCTGGCCCCCGTTCCGGCCCCCGCCGACCAGCCGATTGACCTCGACCCGGACGGCGAACTGTCGCGGCTCGTCAAGCCTGGCGACGAGGTGGAGGTCACTACCTGGCGCAGCGTCCGGGTCTCCGTCAGCCACGACGGGGTCAGCGAGACGCTCCCCGGGCTGCCGGACGAGGCCACCATGTTCGTCGGGCTCACGCTCGTCGGTGCCTGGCCGACGATGCTGGCCTTCATCGCCGCGTTCGGCAGTGTCCGCCGGGCCCGCTGCCTCGCCACCGGCCGCCCCGTCGTACCGCGGGTCCCGTTCGGCCTGGCGAAGGGCGCGGTCGTGGTGGTGGTGCCGCTCGCCGTGGCGTACTCCGCGCTCAGTGTGTGGGACGCCTGGACGGCAGTGGGAATGACGGTGGCCATCTGGGCGCTGATCGCGCTACCGGCCACGTACGCCGCCCTGCGCTGGAACCGCGACGGGCTTCCCGCCTCACCGCCCTCGCTCGGTACGTGATCGGCTCCGGCGGCGCCGGGGGCCGTCACTTGTGCCAGATGCCGCGGTACGCCTCGCGGTAGCCCGACGGGTCCCAGGACGTGGCGCCGCTGCTGTTGGCGGCCGTGGCGATGTGGACGGGGGCGACGTAGCCGCTGGCGGGACGGCCGGCGAAGGCGCGGTTGAACTCGTCGACGATCTGCCAGCCCTGCTGGGACAGCGGCTCGGGGACGGTGGCGGCCTGGAACTGCTCGCTGTTGATGCGCTGGAAGGCGGAGGGGTCGCCGTCGCCCGCGCCGATGTTGAAGGGCGGTCCGGAGCCCGGCTTGCCCGCCGCGCGGAGGGCCGGAGCGGCGTCGGCGAAATACAGGTCGTTGATGGCGACGGAGTGGGTCCACTTGTTCTGGAAGCGGGACAGGAGCGAGGAGACCTCCTGGGGGGTGCGGCTGCTCGCGTCCGGGATGGGGATGTTCTCGTAGGCCAGGAGTTCCACGCCGGAACAGGTCGCGAGCTCCTTCTTGATCAGTTCGGCTTTGTTCCTGGCGAACGGGATGGAGTCGTCGGTGAAGACGACGACTCCGGCCTCGCCGTCGGACCGGGAGATGATCCAGTCCGCACTGATCCTCGCCACGTCCTCCACCTTCGTGGTGACGTTGGTGAAGAGCCCGGTGGCCTCGTCCGGGCCGGGGGAACCCACCGCGTGCCAGCCGATGAGCGGGATCTGCGCCGCCCGGGCCCGGGCCGTCTGCTGCGCGGTCAGCTGCGGATCGAAGCCGCCGATGACGATGCCGGAGGGCTTGAGGGTGACGGCCTGGCTGAGGGCCGCCTGGATGCCGGCGGGGGTGCCCTCGCCGTCGATCACCCGTACCTTCCAGCCGATGGCCTTCGCGGCTTCCTCCAGCCCCTTGGCGACGCCGGCGACGCCGGGGTTGGTCATGGTCTGCGCGACGTAGACGATGGTCTTGCCGGGCACTGCTGCGGGGCCGCTGGTGGGGCCGGTCCAGGAGGCGTCGGTGTTCTCGGCCCGCTGAACGGCCGCCCGGGCCTTGGCGAGGGCGGCGGGGCAGCCGGCCTGCGCCGGCCCGCTGCCGGTCGACGGGCCGCTGTCGCAGCCTGCGGCGACCAGGGCCACGGCCGCGGTCAGCAGGGCCGCGGCGGTGACGCCGGTCCTGCGTTTCGCATACTTCGCATACTTCGCATACTTCGCATACTTCGAATACGTCGGGTATTGCGAGCACTTCGAACACTTCGAGTACACGGGGAACCTTTCCGGCGACTAGAGGTGGCCGTTCTTCGCCGGTGCGGGCGGCGGTTCGGCGAGGGACCGGCGGGTCTCGGTGGCGCCGGTACGCAGCCGGCGGCGGGCGGAGTAGCCGGCCAGGCCGACGGCGATGAGCAGGGTGCCGCCGTTGAACAGCGGCGTCGCCCAGAACTGGGCGCCGAGCTGGCCGATCCCGGCGAGGCCGACGGCGAGCACGGCGACGGCCACGACGGTGCCGAGGGCGTTGGCCCGGCCCGGTCTGATGGTGGTGGACCCGAGCAGGGCGCCGACGAAGGCGGGCAGCAGGTAGTCCAGCCCGACGCTCGGGTTGCCGGTCTGCTGCTGGGCGGCGAGGAGGACTCCCGCGAAGCCGACGACCAGGCCCGATCCGGCGAAGGCGTAGACGGAGTACCTGTGGGTGGGGATGCCGAGGATGCCCGCGGCACTCGGGTTGGAGCCGATGACGTACAGGTACCGGCCGGCCGGCAGCCGTTCCAGCACCAGCCAGAGGACGGCGGCCACGGCCAGGACGTAGAAGGCGGGTACGGGCAGCCCGAGGAACCGGGAGTCGTAGAGGGCGGTGAAGGATCCGGGCAGGCCGTCCGGGCCGGGAACGATCCGGGCGCCGTCGGTGATCCAGCCGGTGAAGGCGTACATCATGCTGCCGGTGCCGAGCGTGGCGATGAAGGAGTCGATCTGCCCGAATTCGACGATGACCCCGTTGAGGGCGCCGGCCGCCGCTCCTCCGCACACCACCACGAGACAGGCGAGGGGCCACGGCCAGCCTTCGTCGACGATGAGCTGCAGCACCATGACGTGCGCCAGGCCGAGACCGTAGCCGATGGACAGGTCGAACTTGCCGGTGGCGATGGGGATCGTCGCGCCGAGCGCCAGGATGGCGGGGATCGACTGGTTGGAGAGGATGGAGGAGATGTTGTCCTGCGTGGGAAAGGTGTGGGGCAGCGCGACGGAGAAGACCAGGAAGAGCAGGGCGGCGAGGGCCAGCAGGCCATAGGTGCCGACGAGGTGCCCGCGAAGGCGGCCCAGCACGGATCGGGGCGAGGGGAAGACGCTCATCGGCTCGTCGCAGCTCCGGTGATGGGGGGCATGGCCGAGGCGGTCCGCGTGAGTTCGGCGACGGTGAGGGCCGCGCCGGTCAGCTCGGCGGCCACGGTTCCGCGTACGAACACCAGCGCGCGGTGGCACACGCCCGCGACCTCCTCGAAATCGGTGGAGATGAGCAGCACCGCCAGTCCGGCGGCCAGCGCGTCGTCGAGCAGGCGGTAGATCGTGGCCTTGGCGCCGACGTCCACACTGGCGGTCGGCTCTTCGAGGATGAGCAGGCGCAGGCCTCCCCGGAGCCAGCGGCCGACCATGACCTTCTGCTGGTTGCCGCCGGAGAGGGTCGCGATCGGCACCTCGCTGTCGCGGGGGTGCACCGAGAACCGGTCGATCAGGGCCGTGGCCTCGGCGCGCTCCCTCCGGGGGCTGATCCAGTGCAGCGCGGGCACACCCGCTGCCCGGGGGTTGGCCAGGAAGTTCTCCCGTACGGTCAGTTCGGCGGCGCAGCCTTCCTCCTGACGGTTGCCCGCCACGAAACCGACGCCCGCGTCGAGCGCGGCGGAGACCTTGGACGGGTGGTACGGCCGGCCGTCGAGCAGCGCCCGCCCACCGAGGACCGGCCGGGCGCCGGCGAGTGCGCGGCCCAGGTCCATGTGGCCGGCGCCGGTCAGGCCCACCATGCCGAGGATCTCGCCGGCCCGCAGGTCCAGGCTGATCCCGTCGGCGTACGCGGTCGTCAGCCCGTCGAGGCTCAGGAGGGGCGGGCCGGCGGCGGGGGCGGTGGTGGGCCGGTGGCCCGCCGGTTCGCGGCCCACGATGGCGCGCACCAGACGGGCGGGGCTGTGGCCGGCGAGCGGACCCCGGTCGACCAGGCGGCCGTCACGCAGGACGGCGAAGGTGTCGGCGACCTTGTACACCTCGTCGAGCCGGTGGCTGACGTAGAGGATGCCGTGTCCGCGGTCGCGCAGGGCGTGCAGTACGCCGAACAGCCGGGCGCAGTCCGCGGCGGGGAGGGTGGCGGTCGGCTCGTCGAGGACGATGAGCTCGGCGCGGGTGGCCAGGGCGCGGGCGATGGCGACCAGCGAGCGCTCGGCGGGGGCGAGGTCGGCGATCCGCGCGTCGGCGTCCAGATGTCCGGCGACGAGCCGCAGCGCCTGCGCGCAGCGCTCCCTGGTCCTCCGCCAGGAGATCAGTCCGCCGCGGCGCGGGTAGCCGGTGCCCAGGGCGATGTTCTCGGCGACCGTCATCCACGCGACGAGGCCGAGGTCCTGGTGGATGAAGGACATGTTCAGGGCCGCGGGTCGGGAGCCGAGCGGGTGTCCGGCGACCGTCACCTCGCCCGCGTCGGGGTGGTGGACCCCGGCGAGCACCTTGATGAGGGTGGACTTCCCGGCACCGTTGGGGCCGAGCAGCGCGAGGATGCTGCCGCGGTGGAGGTCGAGGTCGACCGAGGCCAGCGCGAGGGTGCCGCCGAAGTGCTTGCTCAGCCCGCGCACGCGGAGGAGGGGTTCCCCGCCGAACCGGGAGGGTGGGCCCGTCGAGGTGTCGGGAGCGTCATGCACAGACTTCTCCGGGGGTCGGCCTCCGAGTTCTTTCCCGACTGCATGCGGGAGTCTACGGGGCGCTTCCGGCGGATTCGCGGCATATCGCAGCATTTACGGACCTGGGCGGGCGAATGGGTGAGTCGGCGGTCGGAGCCGACGGGAGCCGACGGGAGCCGACGGGAGCCGGCGGGTGCCGAGGCGGCGGTCAGGTCAGGCCACCGCGTCGAGGGCGCACTCGGCCCAGATGACCTTGCCGGCGGTGGTGTAGCGGGTGCCCCACGCCTGGGCGAGCTGGGCCACGAGGAACAGGCCGCGGCCGCCCTCGTCGGTGATGGCCGCATGGCGCATGCGGGGAGCGGTGCTACTGGCGTCGTGCACCTCGCAGATCAGGGTGCGGTCGCGGATGAGGCGTACCCGGATGGGCGCGGTGCCGTAGCGGACGGCATTCGTGACCAGCTCGCTGAGCAGCAGCTCCGTGGCGAAGGCGGACTCGTCCAGGCCCCACCGGCTCAGCTGCGCGGTGGCGGCGGCCCGGACTTCGCAGACGAGGGCCGGGTCGGCGGGCAGGTCCCAGGTGGCGATCCGGTCGGGAGGCAGGGCGTGGGTGCGGGCGACGAGCAGCGCGATGTCGTCGGCGGGGTGTTCGGGTGCCACGGCGTCGAGGACCGCTCGGCAGGTGTCCTCGGGCGCGCGGTCCGGGTCGGCCAGTACGCGGCGCAACGCGGCCAGCGCCACGTCGATGTCGCGATGGCGGTCCTCGATGAGTCCGTCGGTGTAGAGGACCAGCTGGCTGTGTTCGGGCAGCTGCATCTCGACCGACTCGAACGGCAGGCCGCCGAGGCCGAGGGGAGGCCCGGCGGGCAGGTCGAGGAGGGTGACGGTGCCGTCGGGGAGGACCAGCACGGGCGGCGGGTGCCCGGCGCGGGCCATGGTGCACGTCTGCGAGGTGGGGTCGTAGATGGCGTACAGGAAGGTGGCGCCGACGATGCCGGTGCTGCCGTCGGTGGCGTTGTCGCCGCCCTCCTCCCGGTCGAGGCGCACCATGAGGTTGTCGAGGTGCGTGAGGAGCTCGTCGGGGGCGAGTTCCAGTTCGGCGAAGTTGCGGGCGGCGGTGCGCAGCCGGCCCATGGTGGCGGCGGCGTGCAGTCCGTGGCCGACGACATCGCCGACGAGGAGGGCGACGCGGGTGCCGGAGAGGGGGATGACGTCGAACCAGTCACCGCCGACTCCGGACTCGGCGGGCAGGTAGCGGTGGGCGACCTCGACGGCGTCCTGCTCGGGAAGGCCGCGCGGGAGCAGGCTGCGCTGCAGGGCCAGGGCCAGGGTGTGTTCGCGGGTGTAGCGGCGGGCGTTGTCGATGCACAGGGCGGCGCGGGCGGCGAGTTCCTGGGCCAGCGCGCGGTCGTCGTCGCCGAAGGGGGCGGGGTCCTGCGAACGGTAGAAGCTGGCGATGCCCAGGAGGACGCCGCGGGCGAGCAGGGGGACGGTGATCAGGGAGTGGATGTTGTGGGCGAGGAGCCGCTCGGCGTGCTCGGGGTCCTGGGCGATCCAGCCGAAGGCGGCCTTCAGGTCGGGTTCCAGCACCGGCTGCCCGGTCGCCTGGCAGCGCATGTGGGGTGTCGTCGGGCGCAGGGTGACCTGCTCGCCCACCGGGTAGAAGGGGCAGTCCTCGCGGATGCCGTGGACCACCGTGCGGTGCATCTCGGTGGTGGGGCCGGACTCCTCACCGCGCAGTACGGCCTCGGGTACGTCGATGGTGACGAAGTCGGCCAGGCGCGGGACCGCTGTCTCGGCGAGCTCCCAGGCGGTGCGGGCCACGTCCAGGGTGGTGCCGATGCGGTTGCTGGCCTCGGCCAGCAGCTCCAGCCGGCGTCGCGCCGCGACGGCGTACTTGCCCACTTCCGGCTCGCCGACCAGCACCAGCCCCCTGACCGTGCCGTCGGCGGAGCCGGCGGTGCGCGGTGCGCCCGCTGCGGCGGGAGCGGGGGCACCGCCGTGGGCGGGCGTGGGAGCGGGGGCATGCCGGTCCGTGTCCTCGGGGAGGAGCGCCTCGATGACGACGCCCTCCACCCCGGAGGAGCTCGTCACGGGACGGCTCACGAGCGTGACCCACCGGCCGTGGGACAGGGGTACCTCGGCGGCGGCCAGCTGGGCCGAGGACATCAGCTCGGTGGCCTTCTCCTTGAGGATCCACTGGTCGGGCTGGTCCAGCTCGCTCTGGAACAGCTCGTCCATGGCGAGCGGGTGCCCGTCGAGAGCGCCCCCGATCGGACCGGTGTGGTTGTCCGCGTCGAGGTAGGCCTGGAGCAGACCGCGCTCCCGCGCCGAGCTCTGCTCCATCAGCCGTCGTTCGACGGCCTCGGCGGCCCTGCGTACCAGCGGGACCAGCGCGGGGTCCGCGTCGGTGTACGGATAGCCGAGGCACAGGACGCCCTCGATGCGCCCGCTGAGCTGGTCGCGTACGGGGATCGCGGTGCAGGCGCTCGACTGGGAGCGCTCGGCGAAGTGCTCGGCGCCGTAGACCTGGACGAGCCGCCGCTCCGCGAGGGTGAGGCCGATGCCGTTCGTCCCCGCGACCTGCTCGGCGAACACGAAGCCGGGCACGCTCTGGATCGGGGCGAGATGCCTGAGCAGGGCCTTGTCTCCGAAGCGGCGTTGGAGGACCGTGCCGTGTCCGTCGGCGAGGCAGATGTTCATCTGGCTGCCCGCGAAGATCGATTGCAGCCGGTCGAGCACGGGACCGGCGGCGCGGACGAGCGGACCGTCCGGGTCGAAGTCCTCCGTGAAGGGGAGCTCGGACTGGTCCGGCGACAGCCCCAGCAGCCGGCAGCGCTGCCACGAGCTCAGGATCGGACTTCTCACGCTCCCCTCGACCGACTCGCCATGCAGAAATCGGTCACGGGAACGCACAGGGCCGATGTGGTCTCCCACGACCCCCATCTGCACCACTCCCCTCACCGGGGCACTCTCGGTCGCCCGATTTGAGTATATTCCTCACATTATGGGGGCGAGTCCGGGAGCAGTGACCGGTGGGCCGGACCTCAGAGGACGGCGACCGGATCGACGGGCGAGCCCGTCCCGCCGGGGACGTTCAGCGGCGCCACGGCGAGGAGGAACGCGTACCGGCCCGCCTCGGCGCAGGCGGCGGAGAGCGCTTCGAGGTCGAGGTTGTCCAGCAGCGGCACCCCCATGGCGGTGATGGCGAGCGCGTGGACGGGAGAGTGCAGGCCTTCGACCGGCGACGGCCGCACGTCGCTGTCCCCGTCGCCGCCGAGCAGGGCGATGGCCCGCTCGGCCAGCAGCGGCATGGCGTCCACGTGCCAGCCCGCGCTCGCCGCGTCGGTGTTCCAGGGGCCGGTTTCCCGCCGTCTGCGGAAGCGGCCGGTGCGCAGCAGCACCGCGTCGCCGTCCCCGATGCTCACGTCGAGTGCCTCCTCCGCAGCGAGGATGTCGTGCACGTGCACCGCATGCCCGGGCTCCAGCCAGTCGACTCCGAGGACGGCGGGCAGGTCGAGCAGTACGCCCCTGGTGACGAGGGGGCCGAGCGCCGCCACCGAGCCGAAGCGGGCGCCCCCGGCATCGACGGCCTCGCGCGCCGGCCGGCCGTCGTACAGTCGCCCCCGATAGGCGATGTGCGACAGCGCGTCGAGGTGGCTCACCCCCTTGCCGTGGTAGTCCACGCCGAGGAAGTCCTTGTAGGCCGACGGCTCCGGTGCCTCCACGTCGCCGAGGTCGGACATGTAGTGCAGCGCGGGCCTCGCGTTGTCCGGTCCCGGCCGGGTGTCCCACGGCCGCCCCAGGGGGACGACCGTGCCGGACCGGACCAGGGCGGCGGCTCTGCGCACGTGGTCCGGCGTCACCCTGTTCCAGGCGCCCCGGTCGGCCGCGGCCCAGCGGCCCCATGTGCGGACCGCCTCGAAGAGTGCGTCGAACTCCTGGCGGGGGACCGCGGCATCCCCGGGGCCGGGGCCGGGGCCGGGGCCGGGCGGCGGGGGAGTGGGGGCATCGGCGGGATCGCTGCTCATGGGTACTCGGCGCTCCAGGGCTCGGCTCGTACGGATGCCAGGCCCCTCGGACGGCTACGGTGAGTAGTCCTCGGGTGTGTCGCCGTAGTGGCTGGAGCGGGGCCTGGAGCCACTGCTCCCAGGCTCGCCGATCACCCCGGCGCGGCGCCGCTGCCCGCGCGGGGCCATGCGGCTGATCCGGACGCCCCCGGGCCGCGTCGGACCGGCGGCGAAGCGTCGGGCAGCCGGCGGTCCCGATCGGCTCCCCCTACGCCCCTGCCCCCCGGTCCTGTTGGCCGCATCTGATCATTTACAGTTCAACGCCGTCCCGTACCCGCCCGGTCCAAAAGCCCCAGAATGAGGAGCCGATCCCATGACCTCAGTGACCGACTTCGAGCTCCGTCCCGCCGTACCCTCCGATGCCGAGGAGATCACCCGGCTGTTCCTGGCCTCCCGCAGCGCGGCGATGCCCTACCTCCCGCGCATTCACAGCGACGAGGACACGCTCGCCTGGATCACCCACGTCGTGCTCCCCCACAGCCGGGTGTGGGTCGCCGTCGGCACGGCCGCGCAGGAGATCCTCGGGTTCGCGGCCCTGGAGGACGACATGCTGGAGCACCTCTACCTGCTGCCCGGGGCCCGCCGTCAGGGCATCGGCACCCGGCTGCTGGAGGAGGTGCGTGCCGCCGCGCCCGAAGGCCTCTCGCTGAACGTCTTCCAGCGCAACGAGGCCGCCATCGCCTTCTACGTGCGGCACGGCTTCGAGCTCGTCGGCACCGACGACGGCAGCCGCAACGAGGAGAACGAGCCCGACGCGACCTACCGCTGGAACCCGGCCGGTCAGTCCTCCGCGACCGCGTGATCCGTGGCTGGTTCCGCCGGTGCCCCCTTCCCCGCGCGAGGGTCAGCAGCTATTGCTTGACCGGACGCGTTGGCTCAGGAGGAGGGCGGGATGCGATGACCCATCCGGGGAGCACGGGCGAGAGCGGCGAGGCGGCCGGCCAGGAGACCGGCGAGGGCGGAGCCCGGGCCGCCGCCCCCGGTCAGCAGAAGATGACTTCGTTCGACCAGATCTACGACCGGCCCGACCCCAGGGACTTCTTCCGCGACCTCGGACGCTGGGAGTACCAGACGCCGCACCACGCACAGGGGGTGTTCCGCCGCCTGGCCGCCGCCCGCACACGGGCCGACGGCGGCGATCCGCTCGCGGTACTGGACATCTGCTGCTCGTACGGCATCAACGCGGCCCTCCTCAACCACGACCTGACCCTGGAAGAGCTCTCCGCCCACTACACCTCGCCGCAGGCGGCCGCACTCACCACGGCAGAGCTCATCGAGCGGGACCGGGCCTACTTCGCGGCCCGCCGGCGCCCCGACGCCGTACGGATGATCGGACTCGACCGGGCCGCCAACGCCATCGGCTACGCACTCGCCGTCGGCCTGCTCGACGAGGGATTCGCCGAGGACCTGGAGGAGGATCCCTCCGGCGCCGCCCTCCTCAAGGCCGCGCAGACGGTGGGGCTGATCACCGTCACCGGCGGCGCCAGCTTCCTGTCCCCCCGCACCTTCCGGCCGCTCCTGTCCGCCGCCCACCGCGAGGTGTGGGTCGCGGCGTTCGTCCTGCGCACCGGCTCCTACCAGAGCATCGCCGACGGACTGACCCCCTTCGGGCTGGTCACGGAGAAGGCGGAGGCCCCCACGTACCGGCAACGCCGCTTCACGAGCGCGCAGGAGCAGCAGCACGCCGTCGACGCGGTGACCGCCCTCGGCGAGGACCCCCGTGGCAAGGAGAGCGACGGCTACTACCACACCGCGTTCCACCTCTCACGGCCCGCACACGACGCCGCGGCCCTTCCGCTCCCGGCCCTGCTGCGCGAGGCCTGAGAAGACGGGGGGGCGTCCGGTCCTGGTCCGCGGAACAGGACCGGACGCCCCCCGAACGAGGCCCTAGCGGCGCGCGTCCACCACCGCGAGGAGCTTGCCGCTGGTCGGGCTGCGGTCCAGTGACGCGCCGTCGACCGGCTCGACCACCAGGTCCAGCAGCCCCTCCGTCACCGCCGAGCCGAGCTCCGGGTAGCCGGTCAGGAACACGTCCCGCAACCGCTGGGGGTCCGGCGCCCCGGCCCGTTCCACCCGTACGGTCAGCCGCTCGCACGCGTCCGTACGGTCGAGCCGGATCTGCAACTCGCCCCGCAGGCCGCCCCGTTCCTCGGCCAGGGTCAGGATCCGGCGGTGGTTGAGGAAGTACGTCGCCACCCGCATCACGTCACCGGTGCGCCCCCTCAGCTCGAAGCGCGGCGCGTGCCGGCCGCAGGGGCAGCGGCCCGGGATCTCCCGGCCCAGGTCGCCTATCACGTACCGGCCGAGCTGCTGCCCGCGCCGTGCGTGCGTGGTGAAGACCAGCCGGCCCGTCTCGCCCGGGGCCACCGGCCGGTCCTCGGCCAGGTCCAGGATCTCCATCGTGTGGAGGTCCGCGTGCAGGTGGTGGACCCCGCCGGAGCTCTCGGTGCACTGGTAGCCCAGCGGGCCGAGGTCGGTGCTGCCGTAGGTGATCGAGCGGACGACCTCGATCCCGAACGTGTCCTTCAGGGTGCGCTGCTGCTCCTGCGTGAAGTGCTCGCCGCCGTAGAAGACCTTCCGCAGGCCTCCGTACGCGCGCAGCGCGTCCGCCTCCGCGTGCAGCAGCTGCCACAGGTAGGAGGGCATACCGAAGAGGGTGTCGGCCCCGTGGTCGATGAGGGCCTGGGCCGTCGCCCGGTGGTCCGGGCCCGCGGACAGCGGCAGTTGCACCCCGCCCAGCCGTTCCAGCACGGAGAAGAAGCTGATGAAACTGCCGTACATGCCGCCGCAGTAGAAGAGGTTCGCGGTGCGGTCCCCGACCGGGTCGTAGCCGGCGGCGAGCAGGCCGCGCGCGGCGGCGTGCATCTGGGTGTCGTAGTCGTCGTAACTGAACACCGACAGCGCCGGCGCGCCCGTGCTGCCGCCGCTGCGGAAGTACAGCTCGGCATCGGCCCGCGCCAGCTCCCGGGCCGGCTCCTGAACGTCCTCCTTGCCCAGCAGCGGGCCCGCGGGCCGCGGCAGGACCACCGGCCGGGCCAGGTCGTCCAGGCAGGCGGTGGTGGCGAAGCGGTCCGGGTCGGCCTGGACCGCGACGCGGCGGCTGTAGCGCTGGAGGGCGTACACCCCGTCGTGCGGCTCGCCCGCGTAGCTCTCCAGCATGGCGCCGACCGGCGTGACGCGGGTGACGCCCGCGGCCAGGGCGGTGCGGGACAGCTCGGCGATGTCGGTGCGGCTGCCCGCGAGGCCCGCCGTCTGGAGGTAGCGCCGCATCGGCCGCAGCGTGGCGATCATCCGCTCTCGGGGCAGCGGCTTGACCCACACACTGCGGTGCAGCGGCGAGGCGGTGAGCGGGGACCGGGTGTCGGCCATGACCCGCCACGAGCCGTCGGGTGCGGCGAACACCCGGGTCAGGCCGAGGTGTTCCTCCAGCCGGGCCACCAGCTCGGTGGTGGTCAGCTCGGCTTCCTCGGCGGGATCCGGCTCGCCCGCCTCGCCCGCCGAAGCAGCGGTCACGGCCGCCGGCCGGGCCGCGAGGACGGCGGCGAACCGCTCGGCGAAGGCGAACACCTCGGCCTCGTCCTCGGTGTCGAGGTAGACCACCTGCGGGCTGGAACACGCCTGCTGCTCGTGCAGGCACACGTCGTCGGCGAGGGCGCCGAGCGTCACGGAATCCGACCAGGCGTCACCCGTCAGGTACGCGAAGGAGATCCGGTGCCCCCACTCCACCAGCCGGCAGCCGGCCGGCACATGGGCCGCCACTCCTTCGACGGCGCCTTCCCCGCCCCATACGGCGACGGCGTCCGCGGGCGCGCACATCAGGCGCAGCCACTCCTGCCGGGCGGACGGGAAGCGCAGGACGAGCACCCGCGCGGCCAGTGCGCCGCTGGGGTCCAGGGCCGCGAGCTCGGCCATCAGGTGCTGGGTCAGCAGGGTGTCGGCGCTGCTGGTCTTGAGGATGTTGACGTTCCCGGCCAGCAGGCCCTCGACGATGCTCAGCGGGGCGACCGTCGCGGCGTTGCCCGGCGCGATGTGGGCGACCAGGCCGACGGGCGCCCACGCCTCGTAGACCGTCTCGCGCGGATCCGCCCGGTCCAGCCGCCCGGGCGTCGCGCTGCCGAGTTCCCGGCGCAGCTTGCGGGTCAGCTCGCGCCGGCCGAGGAGCCCCCCGAGCTCGGCCAGGACGGCCGGGTCCTCCCCCTCGGGCAGGTGCGCCGCGAGCCGGGCGCGCACCGGGTGGGCCGGGTCGCGCAGGGCGGTGGCGAGGGCGTCGCAGGCGGCGAGCACTGTCTCGGTCTCCAGCACCGTGGCCAGCGCCGCCTCGACGGCGGCCGGCAGCTCGGCGAGGCGGCGCCCGGCCTCCTCGTCGCCGATGAAGGCGCCCTGCCAGTAGTGGTGCGCGGCGCCCGCGCCGTCGTCGTGGTGCTCGTACGCGGCCTTGGTCTCCGTCACGGTCACGCCATGCCCTTCATCAGTTCCGCTGCGGCCACCGCGCAGCTGCGGTTGCGGCTCACCCCGGCACGGCCGTGCACGGTGAACCAGGGGGTCTGGAGCTCGCACCCGCAGGCGTCGCCCGGCTGGAGGGAGGCGAGGTCGCCCATGACCACGCTCTGTGCCGGCACCGAGGTGATGTACGGCGACACGAGGTGCAGGTAGCCCCGCTCCCCGTACGGCAGGGGTTCGAGCGTGCGGGTGGAGCGGATCGTCACCCGGGACCAGACGGGTGCGTGCAGCCGGTGGTGGTCGCACTCGATGTACGGGATGCAGTGCTCCACCGACCCGAAGGTGTCCCGGATCCGCTCACCCGGGATGCCGAGCTGCTCGGTGACGCGGGCGTACAGCTCCTCCTTGCCGATGCGCCGGTCGGCGTGCCCCTTCCAGCCGCCGCCGAGGACGACGAGGGAGCCCTCGGGCAGGCGCAGCGGGGGCAGTCCCATGGCCCGCATCCGCTCCAGGGTGAAGAAGAGGAAGGCGGGGAAGCCGAGGATGCGGACCGGGGCGTCCTCCCGCTCGAAGCGGCGCAGCGCCGCGATGCAGCCGAAGGGGTCGAACTCGTGGTCGCCGCCGGTGTTGCGCAGCGCGTACTCGACGCTGCGCGCCGGGGCGAAATCGCACAGGTAGTTGTCGGTGAAGGCGGTCCCGAGATTCAGGGACGGGGCCGGCTCGTAGCTGTACAGGAGGTAGTTGACCTCCTGTTCGGGGGTGATCCAGCCGTTGCGCTCGAAGATCCGGGCGACCATGCGCTGCGCGGAGCGGATGGTCCAGTGGTCGAAGAACATCTGCGACTTCTGGCCGGTGGTGCCGGAGGAGGTCAGGTGCAGCTCGACGTCCTCGCGCGGGATGGAGAGCACCTCGTGCCGTTTGAAGAAGTTCGCGTGGACGAGCGGGGCGCGGTACGGCTGCGCCGGGGGAGTGGCCTCGTGCAGGGAGCGGAAGAACGGGGAGCGTTCGGTGTGCCAGGCGTTGGTCTCCGCCATGGCGGCGGCGAACAGTTCGTCCTCCGCGGGGCCGCAGGCGTACGGATCGGTCAGGTCGCACAGCTGTTGTACGTGCGGCAGGAGGGCCGGGTCTGGTACGGCGACCGGCGCGAGATGGGGGTTCATGGGGCTCATGAGGCAACCTCGGATGATGTGGGCAGGTGCGTCGACGCCCAGGCCGACACGTAGCAGTCCAGATAGGGCTGGAGGGGCGGTTCGACGGCGACGCCGCGGAAGTCGATGCGCTCGCTGGAACGGGACAGGACGGCGTAGTCGTGGAAGCCGTCGCCGTCCGCGCGCATCGCCGGGTAGAGGGCGCCGGCCACGAACCCCTGGGCCAGGAAGGCCGAGAGGGCCTCCTGGTGGGCGAGCGGTACCAGGGCCTCGACGTAGCCGGCGCCCGCACGGGCCAGGGCCCGGGTCACGGGTTCGAGGTAGGCGGCCGCGGCGGCCGGGTCGGGGTGGGCGGTCAGCAGGGAGCAGTACCCGCCGGCCCGGTTGAGGTAGGCGTAGACCTCGAACCGGCCGTCCTCGGGGGTGAGCAGGACGTTCGGGGTGTGCAGCGGGTAGAACCAGCCCTCGGCGCCCGGGAACCGCTCGCGGAAGCGGCGGCGTACGAAGGCCGGCGCCTCGATCATCTCCAGCCGCTCGACGGCCCCTTGCGGCGCGGGCGCCGGGAGCGGGGCAGCGGCGGCGCGGACCCCCGGGTAGCCGATGCCGAGCGCGGCCTCGGCCGTACGCAGCAACGGCAGCAGCGGGGCGGGCACTTCGGTGACGGGGATCCGGCGGTCGAGCACACCCGCGGAGTGACGCGCGTAGAGCGCGAGGCTTTCGCGGCTGCGCAGATCCACCGCGTTGGGCAGGACGCCCAGCGGGCGGAAGCCGTTGCGCGCGACGACGCGCTGCGGACCGGCGCTGACGGTGCGTACGGTCGCGTACACCGAGTCCAGCCGCCCCGAGTCCAGCATCCCGGCGCACAGCGCCTCGGTCAGGGCGGCTGCCAGGCCCGCCGAGCGGTGCCCGGGGTGGACGGCGATGCCTTCCAGGCGGCCGATGCGGCTGCCCGCCTCGCCGTGGATGGCGGCGGACGCGGTCAGGGCGCCGGTGTCGGCGCAGCGGCCGACGAGCCACAGGGAGTACGGGTCCGCGATGAGCCGGGCCATCTCGGCCGGGTCGGTGCCGAGGGCCACGGGGTAGTGCGGCCCGTAGACGGCGTAGTAGAGCTGGCGCAGTTCGGCGATGTCCGCGGGGGCGGCCGGGGTGATGACGGGATTCACCGCTGGCCTCCTACGGGTCCGGCGCCGGGGTCGGCCGCCGCGTCCGCGGCCGGGGGCTCGGGGGTACGGGACCCCAGCAGGGCCAGCGCGCAGGCGGCGGGGACCAGGCCGAGGCCCTGCACCAGGCACAGCGTCTGGGGCGAGAGGAAGTCCCCTGCGGAGCCGAACAGGAGGGACGCCACCGGCAGGGAGGCGCCCAGTACGGCCTGCATCACGGCGAAGAAGCCGGGCTTGTCCGCCGTCGGCACCAGCCTCTGGAAGAGGGCCACGAAGCGGACGCTGACGGCCCCGGCGCACCAGCCGGCCACGGCCAGGCAGCCCGCGACGGCCAGGCGGTGCGTGACCAGCCCGGGCAGCGCCAGGGCGAGGGCCATCAGGCCCAGGCAGTAGGCGCCGGCGACCGTGGGGCGCCCCGGCACGCGGGTGCCGGTGAAGGCGCCGACGAGCGCACCGGCGCCCAGGGAGGCCTCCAGCAGCGCCACGGTGCCGCCGCCGCCCTGGAGGACCGAGCGGGTGTAGAGGGGGATGACGACGAACACAGCGGTGGTGAAGAGGTTCGCCGCGGTGAAGCAGATCAGGATCCGCCGTACGTAGGGCAGTTCGCCGAGGATGCGGCGGAGCGTGCGCCGCTGGGGCACGGCGGCCGACGGGTCGGACGGGTCGGACGGGTCGGACGGGGCGGAGGGGGTGGTCGTCGAGGTCGCGGCGGTGCGGAAGCGGGCGCTCGCGACGAGGACGGCGGCGCCGAGGTAGGCGGCCGCGCAGCCGACGGCCAGCCCGGCCACACCGGCCCGGTCCACGGTCAGGGCGCCGAGCAGCGCTCCGCCGAGCCCGGCCAGGGACTGGGTGGACAGCTCGAAGCCGGTGGCCGTCTCGATGTCGGCGTCGTCGACCAGCTCGGGCACCGAGGTGGTCAGGCAGGGGTCGAAGAACGCCTGGCAGGTGGCCAGGGCGAGAGCCGCGGCGTACACGGCGGCGACCGGCAGGCCGCCGCCGTAGGCCCACAGCGCGAGGACGCAGGAGGCGGCCCCGGCCAGGCCGGCGGCGGTCCGCAGGACCGAACGGTGGGCGAACCGGGCGACGGCCCCGGCCACGACGGGCGCCAGCGCCACGGCGGGCAGCGTGCAGGCCGCCATGAACAGCCCGGAGGCCAGACCGGGGGCCTCGCGCACGGCGTAGGCGACGATCCACCAGGACACGCCGACCTGGAACATGCGGACGGCGGCCTGGGTGAGGACCTGGCCGAGCCACACGGCGGCGAAGGCGCGGTTGCGCAGGATCAGCGGAGCGCGCCGGCCGTCGGCCGCGGCGCGGGCTTCGGACCCGGCGGCCCCGGTTCCGGCTTCGGCCTCGGTCTCGTCCACGGCCTCGGGTGCGGGAGCGGCGGTCATGCGGTCGGCCTCTCGTCGAGGACCCGGACGAGCTTGCCCGAGCGCGGGTTGACGGCGAGGTCACGGTGGCGTGCCCACTCCACGGACAGCGGGTGCACGAACCCGGCGCGCACACTGTCCGGATACAGCGGCCGTACGGTCTCCAGCTCCGTGACCACGGCCTCGGCCAGCGCTTCCCGGCCTCCCGCGGCCTCGCCGCGGGCATCTTCGCCGGGGGCCGTCGCCAGCCGCAGGACGAGCCCGTCGCGGCCGTCCCAGCGGCGGACGACGAGCTGCATGCCGACCACCTGCCCGGCGGTGTCCGCCGCGGCCACGGCGTCCTGGGCGTCCTGGGTGTAGAGGGAGACGGGGCCGACCCGTACGCCCTCCTCGGCGCGGCCGAGGATCCTGAAGTGTCCGGGCCCGGTGCCGGTCCACTCGGCCCGGTCGCCGGCGGGGTAGCGGATGATCGGCATGAGGCGGCGGAAGAGGCTGGTGACGACGACCCGGCCGGGCCGCCCCGGCTCGGTGACGGGCTCGCCGGTGGAGTCGTCGAGGATCTCGACGACCGAGTACGGGGTGAAGGCCCGGTGCACCCGGGCGTCGGAGCCGGGGACGGGGCGGCCGAGCAGGCCGGCGTCGACGCTGGCGTAGCCGACGGAACGGGCCTCGGCGCGCGGGAACGCGCTGGCCAGCAGGCGCCGTTGGTCGTCGAAGAGGGCCTCGCCGCCGAACAGCAGCAACTCCACCGAGTCGAGCCGGACACCGGATGAGACGACCTGTTCGGCGAGCCTGCACAGGGTGGTGGGCGTGCCGGCCACCACCTGGGCGGAGAGGTCGCGCAGGGTGGGGATCGTCGACTCCAGCGGCGCGCCGCCGCCGATGGGCAGGCGGACGTTGTCCACGGGCGCGTGGGCGAGCGAGTCGAGGACGAAGAGGAAGCTGGCGTACAGCTCCCCGGCGTAGAAGAGGTCGGCGACGCGGTGTCCCGGGCGCAGACCGGCGTCCACGAGACCCTGGCCGAAGGAGGTGACGAAGGTGCGCCACTCGTCGCGGGTGTAGACGGAGAACTTGGGGGCCCCGGTGGTGCCGCCGGTCTTGTAGACCGTGGCCTCGCTGAGCGGGCCGGTCAACACGCGGCTCTCGTGCAGGGAGTTGGCTTCCCAGAACTCCTGCTGGTCGACCACCGGCAGGTCGGTGAGGCGGTCGGCGTGCGGTGGCAGGGACGCGTAGAGGTCCCGGTAGAAGGGCGAGTTGTGACGGGCGAAACGTATGAGGTCCGAGAGTTGCTGGGCGGACATGGGCCTTTGCCTAGGTGACGGTAATGGGACGGGAGCCACGGCGGGGCGCGGCGAGAGCGAGGACTCGCCTGCGGGATCGACCGGTGTGAACGGGGGACCCCCCGGCGCCCCCGCCTCCTCGACGCACGTCGAACTGACGTGCAGTCACGATGATGAAACATCAGCGGGCTAGTCACCAAATTGACCCAGGATTTCCGGCCAGTGCGGCTGTACTGGTCAGTATTTTTGCTTCCCCTGCTGACGGGGCAGCTCCGGTGGTGATCGGCGAAGAAGGCGGGTTGAGTGACGGACATGGAAATTCTGCGTATCGGGTCCTCGGACGGCGCCGGGTTGCGGCGGTGGTTCGAGGTGGTCGACGCCGTGGAGAAGCACGATTCCCCGGACGCCCCGCCGCCTTCCGCGCGGGTGTGGACCGGTCGGCCGCGCACTCCGTGGCCGGGTTGTGAGGAGCGGGTCTACCTGGCGATTGACGGACCGCGTGCCGTGGGTGCGGCCCGGCTGAAGCTCTTCCACCACGAGAACCGGGATGTGGCCTGTGCCTGGGGGTGGGTGCTGCCCGGGAGCCGCCGGCTCGGCGTGGGGCGGACCCTGCTGCGGTACCTGAGCGACGAATCCCACAGGGCCGGGCGCACCAGGATCGTGATCGAGAATCCGGAGCCCGGGCCGGGCCACGCGTTCCTCGCCGCTCTGGGGTTTCGCCGGGTCACCCGGGAACGCCGTTGGCGGCTCGATCTGCCGGCGGGGCAGGACCTCCGTACCCGCTACGCCCCGCTGCTGGGCGAGGTGCGTGCCCGAGCGCGTGGCTACTCGCTGGTGAGCTGGGTCGACGCCACTCCCGAGCGGTACGTGCGGGACTTCGCGCGGGCGTTCGGCCGCATGTCCACCGATGTGCCCCATGACGCCCTCGCCTGGGGGCAAGCCGGCTACGACGTCCAGCGGGTCCGCGACCTGGAGGGGGTGCTCGACGCCCTGGGCCTCCGCCGCTACACCACGGCCGCGGTGGACGCCGGTGACACCCTGGTCGGCTACACCTGTCTGGCTCAGCCCACGGACATCCCGCCGGGGACCGCGGAGCAGTGGGACACGTTCGTGCTGCCGGAGCACCGGGGCCGGCGCCTGGGTCTCCTCCTCAAGATCGAGAACCTGCTCTGGGCGCGACAGCGGGAGCCGCGCCTGACGATGGTCCACACGTCGAACGCGGACGCCAACGAGGCCATGGTCCGGGTCAACCGGATGATCGAATTCACCCCGGACGTGCCGTGGAGCAAATGGGAGCGTGAGGTCACCGGCGGCAGGTGAAGGAGAGGCTCAAGGAGAGACTGAAGGAGAGGTCAGTCCTTCGGAGCGCCCAACCGTTCGAACAGCCGCGCGGGGTTGCGGTCCTCACCGTCGACTCCCCACGGGTGGTACTGGAAGTGCAGGTGTACCGCGGAGGCGGGGATGAGGAGCCCGGTCGCCACCGAGCCGCCGGTATGGCCCGCGTAGCCCAACACCTCGCCGGCGCGCACGGCGTGGACGTCCCCGCTGCGGACGCCAGGGGGAAAGGCATCGACGGTGGACGCCATGTGCGAGCCCAGATGGAAGTACTGGTACCCGGCTCCACTGCGACCGCTCAGCCGGACGCGGTGGCCCGCCGCGTTCCAGCCGCGGACCCCCGGCAGGACGGTGGCCGAGCGGTACTCCGCGATCCCGTCCTCGACCGCGACCACCTCGTGCCCGACGGCGCTCCGCAGGTCGATCCCACGGTGGACGTGGTTCGGGCCCCGTCGGAAGTGCCAGCCGCCACGGCCGGTCTCCCCGTCGTCCTCCCCGATCAGATCGCGGTCGCCCGCATAAGCGGACCAGGCCACGCACCTGAGGGGAAAACAGAGGTCCGGGACACGCCGGTGGGGAGCGGGCTCCTCCGGGGAAAGCCGATCAGGCATGAGCCGCCCTTCGCGTTGCGCGATGTCCGGATGGTCGGTGTTTCTGGTTCCGGCTCGATCTCTTCCGCGGCCCGGTCGAGATCAAGCGGCTCCCTGCCCGTCTGGAAGACCCCATTGCACCCGACTGGCTGAGTTCTGCCCCCGTCGCCGAAGGGAAGGAGGGGAGCTGTTCGATCCGCTCCCAGGAGGCGCACCATGCCGGCCCGCTTCGTCGTCGACACGCTCGATGCGTTCGAACGCTTCGGGGACCGACCCGCCACCACCTTCAGGGGCGGCACGCTCACCTTCCGCCGCGGTCTGGACTCCGTCCACCGGATCGCCCGCGCGCTGGACGGACTCGGTGTCGGCCGGGGCAGCGGGGTCGTCTGCGTGGCCGGCGACCGACCGGAGGCGCTCTTCGTCCGGCTGGCCGCGTACGTGCTCGGCGCCCGGTTCACCCCGGTGCGGAGCGGGCTCGTCGACCACGTTCTCGCTCACATCGTGCACGACGCCGAACCGGCTCTGGTGGTCTCCGAGTCCGAACTGCCCATGATCGCAGCCCCGTTGGCCCTGTCCATCGACGACCTGATGGACCTGGCAGGCGCACTGTCCGCCGACCCCCTGCCGGTGCGGGCACGGGACGAGGACATCGCCCGTATCACCTACACCGGCGGGACCACCGGCCGGCACAAGGGTGCGGCCGGGACGTACGGTGCGCTCCAGGCCCTGCGGGGGTCGTGGTGGCACGAGTGGGACCGCACCACCCCTGCGGGCCTCACCTACCTGTCCGTGACCTGGTCCGGCTGGCTGGCCCTGGAATACCTCTACAAAGGGGTCCGCGTGGAGATGCTCGAAGAGTTCTCCCCCGAGGCGCTGCTGGACGCGTGTGCGCGATCCGCCCCGGTCGCGACCTACCTCTCCCCGCACATGCTCTACGCGTTGCTGGACCACCCCGCGACCAGCCGCGGAGTACCGGGCCTGGTCTCCCTCGGCTACGGGACCTCACGGACCTCCCCGGCCCGCCTGCGCGAGGCGGCCGACCGGTTCGGTCCGATCCTCCGGCAGGGCTACGGATCGATCGAGTCCGGGCCGGTCACCGTGCTCAGCCCCGAGGACCACACCACCGCGCTGCGGAGCCGGCCCCACCTGCTCGGCTCGGTCGGCCGGCCCCGTCCCGGCACCGCGGTCGACATCCAGGACCCGTCCGGCACTTCACTGCCGCCCGGCCGGGTCGGCGAGGTGAACGTGCGCTCGACCGGCATGATGGCCGGCTACTGGCGCCGCCCCGAACTGACCGCGCGGACCCTGTGCAACGGCTGGCTGCGCACCGGCGACCTCGGCTATGTGGACGACGACGGCTACCTGTACCTGGTCGACCGCCTGAACGACGTGGTCACCGTCAACGGCCACGACTGCTACAGCGCCCCCATCGAGGCCGCCCTCACCCGCCACCCGGCTGTGGGCCAGGCTGCCGTGGTCGGCCGCGGCAGTGAGCGCACCGGCGAGGAGATCCACGCCTTCCTCGTCCCCGCCGCCGCAAGCACGGCCGGCGATTCGGTGGCGGCCGAAGCCTTGCGCCTGGTGGTGCGGGAGCTGACTCCGGTCCACGAACCGGTCGCCGTCCACTGGATCGACCGGATGCCCCTCACGGCCGCGGGCAAGCCGGACAAGAACCAGCTGCGGGCCCGCCTGGTGTGAGGAAGCGGACGGGGGAGGGGCAGGCCTGCGACGCTTATGCGGATACCGTGCCGGTGATGCCGGTGATGCCGGTGATGCCGGTGATGGCGGTGAGCGCCTGGCGGAGTTCGGAATCGCCCGGTGGACGGTCGCGCCAGCGGGCGCCGATGTGGCCGTCGGGCCGCACGAGCAGCGCCCCGTGCAGGGGGAGGCCGCAGAGGTCGCTCTGCTCGCCGGTGAGGGTCTCGACGCGCAGCGGCCATGCCGCGGCGGCTCGGCGCTCCCTGTGGGCGGGGTCCGGGGTGAACAGGGTGAACCATTCGCCGAAGGCGTCGAGCGTGGAGCGGCCGGGCGTGAGCCAGAGGTGCGGCATGCGGTGACCGGGCTCCGCGGTGGGGACGTAGTCCGTTCCCACCTCGGTCGGCTCGGTCGGCTCCCCCGGGGCGCCGCCGTCGGTGAGGACGGCGCCGGAGCGGTAGGCGACGCCCAGGACCAGGCCGAGCTGGGCGAAGTACCGGTCGGACCAGGGCAGTTCGACCTGGGTAGGTACTGCTTCGCCGGCCTGGCGCTGCTCGTGGCGCCGGCTCAGTACCTGGAGCGCGAGTTGGGTGTTGGCCACCGCTCGGCGGAGCGTCAGATGGGCCACGGGCCGTCGTTCCGTCTCGTAGGTTTCCAACATGGCTGGTCCGGCCCACCCGTGGAGGACACCCGCCAGCTTCCAGCACAGGTTGTGCACATCGGCGAGGCCGGCGTTCATGCCCATGCCGCCGAAGACGGGGATCGCGTGCGCGGCGTCCCCGGCCAGCAGGACCCGGCCGTGGCCGAAGCGTTCGGCCACGAACGCGTTCATCACCCAGTGCTGAACGCGCAGCACGTCGGCCCGTACGCCGGCGCTCGGGCCGAGGGCCTGCGAGACGAGCGCGGACCAGTCGACGCGCTCGGCGTCGTCGGGTGTGGGACCGAACCAGGCCCAGCCGCCCTCGGGATAGAGCGGCGCCAGCGATCCGTGAGCGGTGAAGTAGACCCCGGCGGGCTGGTCGGCGCACCAGCGGCCGAGGTCGGCGTCGAACACGACGGTGGTGAAGCCCGCCATCGCTCCGGGACCGGTGGTGTCGATTCCCAGCCGCTGCCGGACGGTGGAGTTCGCGCCGTCGGCGCCCAGGAGGTAGCGGGCACGCACGCGCGTCTCCTCACCACTGCGGCGGTCGACGAGCAGGGCCACGACGCCCGCGGAATCCTCGGCCAGGTCGACGAGTTCGGCCTCGAACCGCACCCGTGCGTCCGCCGCACCGAGCAGGATGGGTTCCAGCCGATCCTGCGAGGTGACCACGCCGATCACCGGACTGTCGGGGATCGGCGCGTCGACCCCCACCATCGCCGCGGTGGCGAAGTCGCTGTCGTGGAGCGTGTCGCGGAAACGGACGCGACCGAACTCCGGTGCGAAGGCGCCGGCCGTGATCTCGGCAGCGAGGCCGAGCTGGCGGAAGATCTCCATCGAGCGCGCGTTGACCAGCCGGGACCGGGGGAAGGGCGACAGCTCGCGGTGCTTCTCGACCAGCAAGGTCCGTACGCCCCAGCGTTCCAGCAGCGCCCGGGCGGTGAGCCCGACCGGCCCACCGCCGACGATCAGCACCTCCACCTCGGTGTCCGCCACGGACATGTCGCGCTCCTCCCGCTCGTTCCGGGCCCGGGGAGCGGGCCCGCCCCCGCTGACCGGTGGCCGCACCCGGCGCTGAGCCGTCACGAGATCAATCTTCCGCTCCTGGCAGCCCGCCGCAAACGCCGGCGCGAGCGCGCGGACACCCCCTGGCGCCATCGCCTCCGCACCACCGTCCGTAACGCCCTCGTCGCGGCACGAGCACCCGTTCCAGGAGGCTCGCCCCACCCCGGCACGGGCCGCCGGGCCCACATAAGATCCCCGAGGCGATTCCCGTGAGGGGTACGCCTCAGAGGGGGGAAAGTGCAGGGAACACGGATCGCCGGTCGCTACCGCGTGGCCGGTCTGATCGGCGCGGGCGGGATGGGCCAGGTCTGGCGCGCCTACGACGAGAGACTGGGCCGCGAGGTCGCCGTCAAGACGCTGGCCGGCGGGCAGCGGGAAGGGTACGCGCACGCCGCGGCCCGGTTCGAGCACGAGGCCAGGGTCGTCGCCGGACTCCAGAGCCGGCACATCGTGACCGTCCACGACATCGGGTCCACCCGCGTCGACGACGACCACCCCCTGCTGTTCATCGTGATGGAGCTGGTCACCGGGCACCCCCTGGACCTCGTGATCAGCAACGGCCCTCCCGGCCTGGACGACGTCATGCGCTGGGCGGCGCAGGTGTGCGACGCCCTGGCGACGGTCCACGCCGCCGGCGTCCTGCACCGCGACCTCAAACCGGCGAACGTGATGGTCACGGCCGACGGCACGGCCAAGGTGCTGGACTTCGGCATCGCCTCCTTCCTCGACGACCCGGCGCCCGCGACGGCACTGACCGCGACCGGAGCGGCGCTCGGCACCCCCGCCTTCATGTCCCCGGAACAGGCCCAGGCGCTCACCGTCGACCACCGCAGCGACCTGTACTCCCTGGGCTGCGTCCTCTACAACCTGGTCACCGGCCACCCTCCCTTCATGGCCGCGAGCGGGGTCGCCCTGCTCGTCAAACACGTCTCCGAACCCCCGGTGCCGCCGAGCCGGTACAACCCCCGGCTTCCCGCGGCATTGGAGGAGCTGATCCTCGCGCTCCTGGCGAAGGACCCCGCAGGGCGTCCGGAGGGCGCCGCGAACGTACGGGACCGGCTCCTCGCCCTGGCCACGTCCACGAGCGGCCTGCCCGGGCCGGGCCTGCTCCAAGGGCTGGCCCAGCGCCTGCTGGGCCGCTCCTCCCGACCGGCACCGGCTTCTGTCGGGGGCCCGCCGTCACCGGGTACGAGGTCGAGCTCGGCCGCGGCGTCCTCGTGGCGCGGATCACCGAGCTGACCGAGAACATCGCGCGCTTCTACCGCGAAGCTGTCCCGGCAACGTCGACGGAGACCTTCTCGGCCCCGATCCGCCGCATGCGTTCGCCGCCCCATTCTCCCAATGAGGCCAGGGCCGCGTTGAGGGAGACGCCGTGCTCCGTCAGGGAGTACTCGACCTTCGGTGGCACCTCGCGGTACACCTCACGATGCACGAGCCCGTCTTCTTCCATTTCCCGCAGATGCTGGATCAGCATCTTCTCGCTGACGCCCGGCAGACCGCGCCGGAGCTCGGCGAACCGGCGGATCCCGTGGTGCTGCAGCTCCCAGAGAATCAGCGGCTTCCATTTACCGCTCTCGCGAGCGCACTGGTGAAGGCCGGATACGCGACAACGGTCTGGAACCGCTCACCGGGGAAGGCGGAAGACCTCGTCGCGCAGGGCGCGGAGGCCGCTGCCACGGCCGGCGACGCGGTCCGGGCCGGCGGGTTGGTGATCGCATGCCTGCTGGACCACGCGTCGGTCCACGAGGTGCTCGATCCGCTCTCCGACGACCTGGCCGGACGAACCTTGATCAACGTCACCACGACGTCACCGGCTCAGTCTCGGGAGCTGGCCGCCTGGGCCGCCCGGGCCGGGGTCGCGTATCTGGACGGCGGCATCATGGCCGTTCCGCCGATGATCGGCCGGCCTGGGTCATCGATCCTCTACAGCGGATCGGCCGAAGTCTTCCATCAGTACAAGCCGCTGCTCGACCTGTGGGGAACCAGTACCTACTTCGGTGAAGATGCCGGGCTGGCGTCCCTGTACGACCTCGCCCTGCTCGCGGGCATGTACGTCATGTACGCCGGATTCCTGCACGGCGCCGCCATGGTCGCGCCGGCCGGTGTGACGGCGGGCGAGTTCGCCGCCATGGCCACCCCTTGGCTGACCGCCATGACCGGCGGCTTCGAAGGGTTCGCCGCGGTCATCGATGGCGGGGACTACACCGTCGAAGGGCAGCAGAGCCTGGAGTTCTCCGACCTCGGTGACTTCCTGGCCGCCAGTTCGGACCAGGGCATCAGCACCGAGGTGGTCGACATGGTCCAGCGGCTCATCCGACGTCAGATCGATGCGGGCCATGGAGAGGAAGGCTTCGCCCGGATCTTCGAGAGCATCAGGCACGCGAACTCATAGTTGCCGGTACCGTCCAGCGGACTACTCAGCCTCCGCCTCCACCGCTGCCTCCGTCTCCGCCGCTGC
>NZ_JBEZMA010000010.1:0-97998 GCF_040652415.1 Streptomyces sp. NPDC048255 | reverse complement strand
CTGCCTCCCACTAGGCCTCCGCCTCCACCGCTGCCTCCGTCTCCGCCGCTGCCTCCCACTAGGCCTCCGCCTCCACCGCTGCCTCCGTCTCCGCCGCTGCCTCCCACTAGGCCTCCGCCTCCACCGCTGCCTCCGTCTCCGCCGCGGCCTCCGTTTCCGCCGAGGATTCCGTCTCCGCCTCCGTCCCCGCCGCTGCCTCCGTCTCCGCCTGTGTTGGGGACTGCGTCTCCGCCGTCTCCGCCGCGGCCTCCGGGTTCGTCTCCGCCTGTGTTGGGGACCGCATCTCCGCCTCTGCCTCCGGGCTCGTCTCCGCCTCCCATGAAGCCGCTGCACCGGGTGTGCTGACCGTCCTGGGTCACGGTGTACTGGGCGTTCTCGACGTTCAGGAACTGGAACCCGCCGTTCTGGGCGACCTCGAACGAGCCTCCCGCGGCGGTCGGCGACGAAAGGAAGGCCGGTCCCGGCGTGAACCCGCCGCCGGAGAGGTGCACCTTCCCGGTCGCCGGGAAGACGCCGGAGATGGAGCAGGTGGCGGTGGGGGCGGCGGCCGGGGCCGACTGGGCCCACGCGAAGGAGGCCGGGCCGACGACGAACGCTCCCGCGAGGAGCGGGGTGAGCACGGTGTGCCGTGTGGGTCGGTACATGATCTTCCTCCCGAAAGGGAGTCGAGGGAGAGGCAGCCGGGCCCGCGTGAGGCCCGGGGCCACCGGCCTGTGTCGGAAGGCGGCGCCTGGCGCCCGGGCGCGCCGAGACCGCGCCCGTCGCTTCCATCGTCCCTCGCCCGCACCGGAGTGTCGATCGCTGACGGGCCACGGGCCACGGGCCACCGGCCGCGGTGCAGGGGGAGCCGCCGCAGGACCCGTTCCCGCGGCCGCTCCCTGAGCCCTGGCTGCGCCGCCGGTCAGACCGGGCGGGGCGGCTGGGTCCGCCAGAACGCGCACTGGTGCTCCGCCTCGAACGAGGTGCTCGTCCGCGTACCCGCCGGGTCCAGGGTCAGGACGCTCGCGGCGCCCACACCCGCGCCCGCCCCCGCCCCGGCCGCCGGCCACGCCGGCTGGCCCGGTACGACCGGGTTGCCGAAACGTGCGAACGCGCCCCAGTAGCGCTTCATCGAGGTCGCCAGCCGGACCTGAACGGGAGTCAGCGGACGGTCGCCCATGGTGAAGTCGTGCAGGTACGCCAGCTCCGCGCTGTGGGCATTGGACTGGTCCAGCCCCGGGACCTGCGCTCCCGCGAGGGTGGGCGACTGAGGGTCGTCGAACTCGTAGGCATAGGTCGGCACTTGGGCGGCGAACAGACGCGCCGTCCACGCCGTGTGACAGGCGAACGTGGAGTCGGTCATGACGGCCGAGAGCGCCAGGTAGGGCGAGCCGTGGTCCGCCACCGGATACCGCGCGAGGACCTCCGGCCCCGCGGCCCCGTACCCCGCGAGGACCTGCGCCGTGTACTGCTCCGCCGTCAGGTGCGGCTGCGTCAGCGCGACGAAGAGCCGGGCCTCGGAACGGGTGCTCCCGATCAGGACCGGCACCTTGTTCCAGGCGCCGCTCCCGATGGCCCGCGCCGGTTCGACCGGCAGCAGCCCGTCACCCGACGCCGGACCCGAGGTGGACACCGTACGGGCCGCCTCTACCAGGGCGGCTCCGGAGTTGGCGCGCAGGCACGCGGCGACCCCGGCCGGATCGGCGCACCCCGCCCGCGCGGCGAAGGTCCGCGCCTCCGCCTCCGCCCGCGTGCCGTCGGGCGTGCCCAGCAGCGTGCACGGCCCGCTCTGCAGTACGGCCCGGTGGAACAGCCCGGCGGCCGACGGCGCGGCCAGCAGCGCGCAGACGGAACCACTGCCCGCGGACTGACCGGAGACCGTGACACTGCCCGGGTTCCCGCCGAACGCACCGATGTTCTGCCGCGTCCACTGCAACGCCGCGATCTGGTCCATCAGCCCGAACGAGCCGGAGCGGCGCCCGTTCTCGGCGGCCAGCTCGGGCAGCCCCAGGTAACCGAGCTGCCCCAGCCGGTAGTTGATGCTGACCACCACGCTCTGCGTGAGATCGGCCATGGTCCGCCCGCCGAACTGCGTTCCCGTCCCCTGGCTGTACGCGCCCCCGTGCATCCAGACGATCACCGGAAGCCGGGCTCCGGGACGGGCGTCGCGGGGCCGGTACACGTCCAGGTAGAGGCAGTCCTCGCTGACGGCCGCCGGATCCCGCAGCCCGAACGGCGAGAACTGCAGGCACGCGGGAGCCTGTTGGACCGCCTCCCGCACCCCGGGCCACCGGATCGGCGCCTGTGGCGCGCGCAGCCGTGCCTCCCCGACCGGGGGAGCGGCGTAGGGGATGCCGAGGAACTCCTGCGCCCCGTCCCGGACCTGCCCGCGGAGGCCGCCCTGCGCGACGGTGACCACCGGACGGGGCGACCCGCCCGACCCGCCGACCCCGGCCAGCGCGTTCGCCGGAACCGCCGAAGCGAACAGGGCCGCCAGCGCGAGGGCCGTGCCGAGCAGGGGTCTTGCCGAAGCCGGCCGGGCCGGCCGGACGAGCCGGGCCGGCCGTTCCCAGGGTCTCTTCATTACGTCCGTCCTCCTGGAGTGGTGAACGAGCCGGGGGCGGGACGGCGCACACACCGCCCCGCCCCCGGCCGAAGGGTGGGTTACGGGCGGAGCCCGGAGAGCAGGGCGGAGGCCGCGGCGCGGTCGGCCGGGCCGGGGTTCCAGTCCGCGTTCATCGGGCTGACGGCGATCTTGCCGGCGCTCACGGCTTCGATGTCACCGCCCTTGGCGGCGGGCCCCAGGGCCACCTTGACGGTCACCTTCCAGGTGCCGTCCCCGGAGTCGGTGAAATCCGGTTCCAGGAAGTTCTGCGGGTCCTGGAAGGTGGTGGCCACACCGGAGGCCGTGCCCTTGCCGTCCGCGCCGACGACGGGATGGTTGACGTTCAGGCCCACGCCCTCGGGCAGCAGCGGCCCGGACCGCGCCCGGGAGCGCAGCCGGTCGATCAGCTTCACGGCGAAGTCCATCGTGGGAACCATCGCGTTGACGGTCGTGACGGGGTCGGGCGCGGACAGACCGCCGGTGCTCAGCGCGATGGCCGGCACCCCGGACTCCACTGCGGCGACGGCGCCGCCGACCGTGCCCGAGTGGGTGGCGAGCCCGGCGACGTTCGGGCCGAAGTTCGTACCGGAGACCACCAGGTCGGGGGCCCGGTCCGCGAAGACCTCGGCGAGTCCGAAGGCCACGGAGTCGCCGGGAGTGCCGTCCACGGCCCACACCTTCGGCTCGGGGTGCTTCACCGTGATGGTGGGGGCGTTCATCATCTTCGTGCCGCTGCCGCTCTGGTTCGTGAGCGGCGCGACGATGGTGACGTCGTGCCCGGCGGCGGTCAGGCGCTCGTAAGCCTTGCGGATGCCGGGCGCGTCGTAGCCGTCGTCGTTGGTGAGCAGGATCCGCAGCGGGCCGGGGGGCGCGGCCTGCGGTGCGGCGGTGGCGGGAACCGTACCCGCCAGGGCCGGTGCGCACAGCACCAGGGCGGCCAGCGGCAGAACTCGCTTGCGTCTCACAGAGTGCTCCTTCGGAGAGGGAGGTGCAGGGAGTGAGGGTGGGGGTGGGGCGGGGTGGAGACAGGCGGGCGGCGACCCTCGGCGCGCGCCCGCCGGAGTACGGACCGGCCCGAACACGCAGGCGGGCGCGGGGAGTCAGCGCACGCTGCGGATCGGGAGGATCGCGAGGGCGCCGATCAGGGACAGGGCCCCGCCGACGAGGAACAGCGGGGTGTAACCGCCCAGGGCGGTGACGACGGCCGACGCGACGAAGGGGGCGATGATCTGCGGCCCCGCGTTCGCGATGTTGAGGACGCCCATGTCGCGGGCGGCGTCCTCGGCGCGCGGCAGGACCAGGGTGACGAGGGCGGTGTCGACGGCCATGAAGCAGCCGAACGCGAGGCCGTTGAGCGCGCTGAAGACGAGCATGCCGGTCCAGGTCGGGCTGATGACCGGCACCACCATGACGAGGCCGGCCAGGGCGGCGGACACGCCGACGAACACCTTGCGGCGGTTCCACCGGTCGGACAGCAGACCGCCGACCACGGTGGACACGGCCATCGCGACCATCGACACCGGGGTCAGCACGGCCATCGCGGCGGGCGGCGTCAGTCCGGCGGGCAGGGCGATGTGGTCGCCGAGGATGTACAGCTGGTAGCCGACGACGGAGAAGTACCCGAGGACCATCAGGGCCCGGCCGATGAAGGCCCACCGGAAGTCGTGGCTGGCCAGGGCGGAGAGGAAGGCGGCCCACTGGGCGCCCTTCGGCGCGGCCGGCGCGGGGGACTCGGACTCGGTGCGCGGGATGTCCCGGCAGAAGGTCGTGAGCAGCAGGGCGGCCACGGCGATGATCGCGCCGAAGACGAGGTAGCCGGTGCGCAGGTGCCCGGCGGTCTGGGAGGCGACGAGGACGCCGACCGTGCCGCCGATCGGCAGCCCCAGGCCCACCAGCGCGGACGCGGTGCCGCGGCGGACTGCGGGCACCCGGTCGGGCACGATGGCGGTGACGGCGGCCTGGTAGACGTTCATCGTCGCCTGGACCAGGCACCAGCCGATGCCCACGAGCAGGGCGGTGGTCACGTTCCCGAGGAATGCGAGACCCGCGAGGGAGGCGAGGGCGCCGCCGAGCACCCAGGGACTACGGCGTCCGCTGCGGTCGGAGAGCGCGCCGGCGATGGGGTTGAAGGCGGTCGCGAAGATGGCGCTGATGCCGCCGATCAGGCCCAGGACCGCGACCTTGTCATCGGGGGCGATCGCGGCGATCTGGGTGGGCAGGAGTACGGAACCCACTCCCATGTAGACCGCCATCATCGCGGAATTGGCGACCAGTAGCAGGGGCAACAGCCCGCGCTGGCGGGGTGGTTCCGCGGCTGCGGTGGTGGTGGGCGGGCCGGCGATCTCGTTCGTGGCCATGACGACTCCTCGGGGGACGGTGCGGGGAGGTGGCGAGCAGCGGTCGAGCGTGGGGGAGGGGCGCCGCGCGGGCGGCGGTGGGGCGGCGGGCAGCGGGCGGCGGGGCTGAGGTGTTGCCGGAGCCACAGGCCGATGAACGCGTTTACGTGATGTTGTTACACGTGTCACCTACGGCGCTGGACACTGTGTAGCACCGATTTCCGGCCGCCGCCTAGCCTTGCGGGGCGAGGTTGTGCAGATCGTGACCGTCTGGAGATCCGCAGCATCGTCACGTGTAACTGGTGCGTCCAGGCCGCCGGGCAGGTCGTTTGTGCCGAAAAGCCTCTTGCTCTTGTGGCGGCGGTCGCCCGTCCGCAATACTCCGTGCCGCGCCGCGACGATCTCGTGGCCGTACGTGGACCCGGGGCCTGTGGCCTGGTTCGGCCGCCCTCCCCTCCGCCCTCCCCGTCCCCCGGACGGGGCGCCTTCTGGCCGCGCCTCGCGGGCGTACGGCTGCGACGTTCGTCCTGACGTCACCCTCGGAGGCGCTCGCCGTCGGCGCTGCATGCACCCATGTGCGGATGCGAGCGGGTGCGCATCTGTGTGCGTACGTATGCATGCGCCTGCCCATGCGGTCGAGTCCGCCCCATGCGCGTGCCCATGCCTCCAAGTCCGCCCTCATGCATGCACCGCACCCTTCCGGCGTGGCCGTACTCCCCCCGCCACGCCCCGCCGCTCCCGCGACTGCCCCGGCGGCTCACCCCGCCCGGGCAGCTGACCGTGAAAGGCCCGCCATGCAGCACTCGCCCCCCTTCGCGCCCCCGCCCCGGCCGGTGTCGCCGCCCCGGCATCACCTGCCGGCTCTCCCTCCTCGTTACGCACTCGCCTCCGGGATCGCCCTCCTGCTGGTGTCCCTGGCGACCGCCCTCTTGCTGCGCATCGACGACCGCCCCTTCTTCCAGGGGCTCGACGACCGCTGGGCGGCCTCCGTCAACGGATCGGCCGCGCAGGACGGGGGCGGAGGCTTCACGGGCGGCTTCGCCATCCTTCTCGACCGCCTCGGTGGCCCCTTCGGTCTGGTGCTCCCGCTGGCCCTGATCGGCTGCCTCTGTGTCTACGGCCGCTGGCGCTCGGGGCTGTTCGTCTTCTCCGCCTGCGTCGTCGCCAACGTGCTCGTGGTGCTGCCCCTCAAGCAGCTGGCCGACCGGCCTCGCCCGCCGTTCCCGTGGGTCCTGGTCAACGACGGCTCGTACCCCTCCGGCCAGGTGTTCAGTGCGGTGGCCTTGGTGTTCGTCGTTGCCGTGGTGGTGTTCCCGGCCCGGGCGCGGCGCTGGTGGTCGCCGGTCGCGGGTGCGTACGTCCTGTCCATGATGGGGAGCCGGACCTGGCTGCACGCCCAGTGGCTCAGCGACACGTTCGCCGGTGTGCTGCTCGGCGTGGGGACCTGTCTGGTGCTGTGGCGCGTCTTCGCGCCGATGCTGGATACGGAGGCGGAACGGATGGCCTCGGGCAATCTCTGGCTGTGACGGGACTCTCGGGCGGGTGATGCCGCACGCATCCCGGAATGATGAGAATCATTGACGGTCGCAAAAGAAGCAGCATAATCTCGGTGGTGTCGTCGCGCATCCGGTGCGCGGTCAGGAAGGATCGGCTCATGGCTCACTCCCCAGAGCGGGACCACGTGGTGGTGGACCTTCCCGCAGGGCGCCTCCGCGGTGGGACCGAAGGCGGGGTCACCGTCTTCCGGGCCGTCCCCTACGCCGCCCCGCCCGTCGGTGACCTGCGCTGGCGGCCCGCGCGGCCGCACCCCGGCTGGACGGGGACCCGGAACGCCACCGCCGACGGCCCGAGCGCGCCGCAGCCGTACCGGGAGGAGGGTGATCCGGTGCTCGGCGGCCATGGTTCGCCCCCCTTCGACGAGGACTGCCTGACCCTCAACATCTGGACCCCCGCGGCCGACGACGCCCGTAGGCCGGTGCTCGTCTGGATCCACGGAGGCGGCTTCGTCTCCGGCTCCGGGTCCTTGCCCGGGTACTCCGGGGCCACCTTCGCCCAGGACGGAGACCTCGTCTTCGTGAGCGTCAACTACCGCATCGGAGCGCTGGGTTACCTGTCCTTCGATGACGACGACGGCGACAGCGACAGCGGCAGCGATGGCGGCGCGATCGGTGAGGGGGGCGGCGCCGAGGCCGAAGCGGGCGCCAATCCCTGGCTCACCGATCAGCTCCGCGCCCTGCACTGGGTACGGGAGAACATCGCCCTCTTCGGCGGCGACCCCGACCTCGTCACCGTCGCGGGCCAGTCCGGCGGCGCGGTGTCCACCGCTGCACTCGCCGGCCATCCGGAGACCCAGGGCCTGATCAAGCGGGTGATCCTGCAGAGTCCGCCCTTCGGGCTGGACCTGCCCACCCCGGAGGTCTACGGCGAGCGCGTCGCAGCCTATCTGGAGCTCGCGGGAGTCAAGACGGCGGCGGAACTCCGCGCGCTGGACTGGCCGGAGCTGATCGGTGCGGGCCTCGGGCTCTTCGCCCGGACGGCGCGCTGGGGGTACTGGCCGACGCCGTTCCTGCCCGTGATCGACGGGGTCACCGTGAAGCGCCATCCGGCCGGGACCCTGACGCAGGGCGCGGCGAAGGGTGTCGACGTGATGATCGGCTGGACGCGGGAGGAGGCCAATTTCGGCTTCGCCCTCGACGAGGGGTACGCCGCCGCGACCCGCGAGCAGGTCACCGCCCGGATCGCGGACACGTTCGGCGCCGACCGGGCCCCCGAGGCGTACGCGGAGTACGAGCGGGCCCGGCCGGGCTCCCGCCCGGCCGACGTCCTCATGGACCTCATCACGGACGAGCTCTTCCGCATACCCGGCCTGCGGCTGGCCGAAGCGCGGGCGGAGTCCGGCCATCCGGTGTGGGCCTACCAGTTCGACCTGCCCACGCCCGCGTACGAGGGCCGGCTCGGGGCCGCGCACTGCCTCGAACTCCCCTTCGTCTTCGCCAACTTCGACCAGTGGGCGCACGCCCCCTTCCTGGCGGGACTGACTCCCGCCGTCCGCGACGGGCTCGCGACCGCCATGCACCGGGCGTGGATCGCCTTCGTGCGCACGGGCGACCCGAACCACGCGGGCCTGCCGCGCTGGGACCGGTACGACACGCAGGGGCGCAGCACGATGCGGTTCGACTCCGTCGTGACGGCCGTCGGCGACCTCGCGGGCGCCTCCCGGGTCCTGTACGGGGACGGGCTCCCGGGCCCGGTTTCGGCGGGTACGCCTGCGGGTGCGTCCACCGGGACCCGCGCACATACCCCGTAGGTACGCCCGCAGGTACCCCGTGGGTACGCCTCCAGGTGCCGCGTGGGTACGCCGGGGCGGCGGCCGGGGCCCGCGCAGGCGGGCGGGGGCAGGCCCGGCCGGCCGTATGTGATCTAACTCGTGTAACCTCGGAAGGGAAGGTGCGAACCGAGCAGAAGGAGCGTCGAGGGACGCCATGGCCAAAGACACCCACGTCCCCGCGACCACCACCAGTGCCGATGTGGCCCGCCTGGCGGGAGTCTCGCGTGCCACCGTCTCCTTCGTCCTCAACGACACCCAGGGCCACCGCGTCAGTGCCGGCACCCGTGCCCGCGTGCTCGACGCGGCCCGCCAGCTCGGCTACGTACCGCACGCCGCGGCCCGGTCCCTGCGGGCCGGCCGCAGCAACCTGGTCCTGATGCCCGCCTCCGTCTCCGCGATAGGGCGCCTCGTCAGCGACTGGGTCGACGACCTGCACGGCGAGCTCGACCGGCACGGCTACACGGCCGTGCTCCACGCCGGCCGCTTCGGCGACCCCGTGGACGCGGCCCGGGCCTGGGCCGAACTGCGCCCGGCGGCCGTCGTCGCCCTGGACGGCGACCGGTTCACGACCCAGGCGGCCGACCTGCTGCGCCGCGCCGGGGTGCGCGCGCTGCTGGCCTTCGCGGCGCAGCCCCTCGAGGGCGTGTACACCGTCGGCTTCGACCACACCCACATCGGCGCCACCGCGGCCGAGCACCTCATCGCGCGCGGCCGTACCAGGATCGGCGTCGTCATGCCGCAGGAGCGCGGGCTCGGCACGCTCGCGCAGCCGCGCCTGGCGGGCGCCGAATCCGTCGCGGCCCGGCACATGGCGACCGTCACCCCGGTCGAGCTGGCCTACACGCGGGAATCCGCGACCGCCCTCGCCCGGCGCTGGCCGAGCCTCGACCTCGACGCCGTGTTCGCCTACAACGACGAGTACGCGGCCCTGCTGCTGCACGCCTTCCGGGCCGAGGGCATCGCCGTACCGGACGAGGTCGCCATGGTCGGCTCCGACGACCTGATCCTCTCGGCCCTCCAGCAGCCCGCGCTCACGACGATCCGCCTGGACCTGCCCTCGCCCGCGCGGATCGCGGACTCCCTGCACGAGTTGATCGAGACCGGGACGGCGCCGGCGCTGCCGCCGGTCGAGGCCGTCCTCATCCACCGCCAGACCTCCTAGGTGTGTTGTCCGGCCAGGCGGTTTCGATTGGATGTCCCGGTGCACGCCCACCGGGGTTGCACGCCGAATCGGTCGGCAGGGCGAGGACGGCGGAGCGTGAACCGGGCATCGCCCGTGTTTCCCGCGCGAGATTCTGGAACTGATCGATCCCCGCCGGCGTCGTGAGGTTCATGGCACAGGGTGGGAGCACGATGGGCGACGAACCGACGTGGGCAGAGCTCCTGCTGATGTTTGCTCTCGCAGGGGCCGTCCCTATGGTCGTCGGAGGGACGCTGATCCTTTCCCTTGTCGGGCTGACGCTGTGGGTGACAGCACCGCTGCGGCGTAAGCGTTCACGCACCGCTGACAGTTAGGCCGGACCTGTGAGGTCGGCGGGACCCTGTGGCCCGCCGGCCTCCTCAGCCACGCGCACTTGTCGGCGCCGGGCCGCCGTCCGCCGCCGGTCAGCGCCTCGCGTGCTGGGGCCGGTCGGCCGGCGGGACGGGATCCGGGGAGTCCACGGCCGCCCCCCGGCGGTCGTGGACACGCTCGCGCTCCCGGGCGAGTGCAGGTCCGCAGAGCCACCACGCCAGCAGCCCGGCCCCTGTGCCCGCGGCCGCGCCGGCCACGGTATCGCTCAGCCAGTGCGCGTGCAGCCAGGTACGGCTCCACATCATGGCCAGCGTGAACACCGCACCGCCCAGCCACCACGCCCGCCGCCGCGCGGCCGGGACCAGCAGCGCCCCGACGACGACCACCAGCAGGGCCGCCGAGGCCACGTGACCGGAAGGGAAGGAACCGTGGTCGACGCGGACCAGCGGGTCGGCCGGGCGGGGCCGGTCCACCAGCTGCTTGAGCCCCTGGACGACGAGCATGTTGGCGCCGAGGTAGACGCCGAGCAGGAAGGCGGCGGAGACCCAGCGCCTCCGGACGAGCAGCAGGACCAGCAGGGCGAGCGGGACGACGGCGCCGAGCGGGCCGCCGAACCAGTCCAGGGCGGCGGCGACGGCCGCGTACAGCCCTTCGTGCGGACCGCCCATCCAGTGCAGCCAGCGGTCGTCCATGCCCTGGAACGGCGGATTCACGACGTCCGGGCGGACGAGGAGGGTCAGGAGCGCGGCGCCCCCGAGGAACAGGAGACCCGGCGCGAGCGCGCCGCGGCCGCGGTTCGCCCCGGAGGCGCCGGGTCTGTCGGAGGGGGTGGTCACGGGGTGCGGGGACATGACTGCCTCTCGCGACGGCGGGCGTGACCGCGGCCGTCGACGTGGTGGGGTGGGGTGAGGGGATGTGGCGAGGGGCCCTGGGTGGGCGGGGGGGCGGGCCGGGCCCCCCCCCCCCCGGGGGGGGCGACAGGCGGGCGGGGGGGGGGGGGGGGGGGGGGGGGGGGGGGGGGGGGGGGGGGGGGGGGGGGGGGGGGCGGGGGCGCCCCCCCCCCCCGCCGGGGTGGAGCTACTGCGTGACGTGGTGCCGGTCCGGGGCGCGCGAGGGCTCAGGGCCGAAGGTCCGGGGTCAGGCCCGGGCCCCCGCGCCGAGGTGGCCGGCCAGGAAGGCGACGCTCTCGGCGACGATCCGCTCGATGTCCGGCGAGCCGAGGAAGATGTGGTCGGCGCCCTCCACCGGCCGCAGGGTGACCTCACCCCCGGCGCTCACGAGCGCCCGCGCCAGGGCCTCGCTCTGGCTGTACGGGACCAGCCCGTCCCGGGTGCCGTGGACCAGGAGGAACGGCGGCGGATTCGAGCCCTCGGCGTACGTCACCGGGCTCGCGGCGCGGGCGAGGGCCGGGCGCTCGGCCTCGGTGCCGCCCAGCAGGGCCTCGTAGGGGTCGGGGAACTCGACTCCGCCCGGCATCGGCGGCATGGGGTGATCGGCGAGGGCTTCCAGGTCGGAGACGCCGTACCAGTCGACGACGGCCAGCACCCCGGTGTCGCCGGAGCCGACGCCGTGCGCGCCCTCCAGGGCCGGGCCGTCCACGCTGCCGGGACCGACGAGCCCCGCGAGGGCCGCCAGGTGGCCGCCCGCCGATTCGCCCCAGACGCCGATCCGGTCGGGGTCTATGCCGAGTACCCCCGCGAAGGCGCGGACGTAGCGGATGGCCGCCTTCACGTCGTGCAGCTGGGCGGGGAACGGGGCTTCGAGGCTGTGCCGGTAGTCGATGGAGACGAGCGCCAGTCCGGCGCCGAGGACCGCCCCGTGCAGCAGGGGGGCGGGCACGGTCGGCGGCGGGTAGCGGCGGTCGCCGTCCAGCCAGCCGCCGCCGTGGATCCAGACGACCGCGGGGAACGGCCCCTCGCCCGCGGGGAGTTGGACGTCGAGCAGCCGCGGGCGGAAGCCGGGCGTGGTCGCGTACGTGACCCCGTCGAAGCGCCGTACGCCGTCCGTGCCCGTCACCGGCTGTACGGGGGACTGGTACGGCGGGGGCGGCCAGGTCATGTCGGCGATGTCGAACTCGGCTGGGGGAGATTGCGTCATTGGGGCCCTTCCGATGGGTGCGGCGGCCATGGCGGCCGGCGGGTCCCGGCGTGGGGCGCAGGCTTCGCGACGTTTGTCCGAAATGCTTGCGCGGAACGCTGGGGAGACTTAACGTGTTACACGTGTAATCAGAACTCTAGCGACGCGTTTCCGCTGACCACAAGCCCATGGCCAGTCCGACTTCCCCGCCAGTTACACGAGCCGTTCCAGTGGGTGCGCCGCCTTCCCCCTCCGGGAGCACGCCATGCCCACCCCCACCGGCAGATCCGCGCCCCTCGCCCAGCCCCAGCACCCCGGGTGCCCGGTCCCGCCCGGATGCCCGGTCCCACCCCTGGACTCCGCCCCGCCCGAGCGCCGCGTCCCGCCCCAGCCGTCGTCGCCGCCCCGGCGTCCTTCCCCGGCCGGCAGTTTCGTCCACTGGGTCACGGATCCCGTCGCGGCGACCGTTCCGCAGGTCAGGGCGCGCGTGCGGGCGGCCCTCGACGAATGGCGGGTGTCCCGCGCGGTGGCTGACGTGCTGCTGCTGGCCGTCAGCGAACTGGTGGGCAACGTCGTGCGGCACGCGGCCGCCGGGCGGATGCGGGTCGGCGTGACCTGGGGCGGGGGATGGCTCCGCCTGGAGGTCGCCGACCAGAGCGCCGGCCTGCCTCGCCTGCCCTCCCCGCAGATCGAGGCCGACCTGGACTCCGAAGGCGGCCGCGGCTTGCTGCTCGTCCACCTGCTGGCGGCCGAGTACGGAGGCGAACTCTCCGTGGTGGCAGGGGAGTCGGGCAAGTCCGTCCGGCTGCGCGTCCCGGCGGCCTGAGCCGGGCCGCGACGGCGTACGCCGCGGTCGCAGGCCACTCGGCCCGAGTACGGTCCGCATGGCGGCCGCTGCGTACCCCGCAGTCCCGGACGCGCTCACCCAGACGGAACGCGCGTTGGCCTGGCGGCCTCTCCCGGCGTCGCCGGCGCCGTACCGACGGCCACGGTCCGGAACGGGCCGTTCGTGCTCCTACTCCCCGCACCCGCGGGGCTGGACCCCACGCCGGCTCAGGAGACCCTGATGTACGCGCCTGCTCCCCGCCCCCGCGGGCACCCCGCATGCTGCCGCCTGCCCCGCGGCCCGTGCTGCGGCCCGCATCCGCGACCGGGTCAGGCGGGGGTTCGGGTGCGGATTCGAGTCCGGGTGGGTCGTCGGCTGCACGGACAGTTGCGGCCGGGGGGCTTCCGCGGGCTTCTTCTGCGGAGGCGGGGTCTTCGGCGGGTACGACGGCGGGACCTTGGGACCCCTGGCTTCTGGCGCGGTCAACTCGTCCTCCCGGAAGCGGAAATCGGGCAGCTCTCCCCATCCTGGCACTGCCCCTCGGAGACCGCGGGCGAAGCCGGGCTTTCGCACGCTCCCCTGCCCGCCCCGCCTCTACGGCGGTCGCCCCCTGCGGGGTCGTCGTCCGGACGAGCGCGCCAAGCGGATGTACCGCCGGCGGCTCGCCGAGATCGAGGAGGACATCGACGAGGCTCGTGCCGGCCACGACGTCGGCAGACAGGAACAGACCGAGCTCGAACGCGATTTCCTGATCAACGAACTCGCCCGGGCCGTCGGGCTCGGCGGGCGCGACCGACACGCCGGCGCGGCCTCCGAACGAGCCCGCGCCGCCGTCACCCAGGCCGTGCGCAAGGCCGTCGCCCGCCTCCGCGACACCTCCCCACCGCTCGGCGACCACCTCGACCGCACGATCCGCACGGGCACCTACTGCGCCTACGCCCCCGACCCCCGCCTTCCGTCCCCGTGGTCCACGTGACGCGGCAACGCGAACGACCGCACGGCCGGACCGTCCGCACGAGGTGCCGGCGGCGGCGTTCATCGCGTGGGTCAGATGGTGGGAGTGGGCCAGGGAACATCGGTTTCGACGGCGGCGGCGTAGTCGACGCCGGGGGCAGAGAAGCCGTAGAGGCGACGGACTTCGTCGCTGAACCAGGCGAGGTCGGCGAGGTCGGTGATGGTGTCGCTGGTGGCGGTGCTCCAGCGTTCGGCGACGGCGTTCTGCACGGCGGGGTCGAGTTCCCAGGTGTCGAGGCGGACCCGGCCCTCGTCGTCGAGGTCGAGGGGGCGGGCGCCGGTCAACTGGTCCCACAGCTCCACCAGTTGACCGATCGGGGGCACCATGGCGCCGCCGAGGACACCGCGCAGCAGCCCGACGTAGAGGGCGATGCCGGGGATGGCGGTGGAGGACTGGGTGACGGCAGCGGCGTTGACCGAGGTCACGGCCCGGCCGCCCACGGTCTTGCCGAGGCGCTCGTCCAACGCGCGTGCGGTGGTTTCCAGATGGGACTTCGCGGCGCCGATGGTGCCCTGCCGGTAGATCGCGGCGGTGAGCAGCGAGCCGATGTAGGACAGGGCGGCAGTGGTGAAGCCGTCGGCGAGCAGGGACCGGTCCGCCAGGAACGTGATCCACCGTTCCCAGTCCGTGCCGCCCATCACCGCCACGGTCTGCTCGGTGTCGTCGCCCTCGGCCGGCGCGGTGGTGACCTCCTTCACCTCCGGGGCGCCGTGCTCATCGAAGACGAGGGTCTTGGTGGTGTACGGCGAGCCGATCGGCTTGAGGACCGAGGAGTACACGTTGCCGGTGTCCGGGTCGGTGCGGCGAGGCGCGGCCACTGAGTAGATCAGGTAGTCGAGTCGCCCCCCGAAGCGCTCAAGGAGGAGGTCGGCGACCTCCTCCTTCACCGTGTCGCTGAACGCGTCCCCGTTGAGGAAGACCATGTCCCGGCCGTGCTGTCGGGCGAGCCGGGCGGTGGCGGCGGTGCGGTACCAGCCGGCCGTGCCGGTGCGCCGCGCCGGCGCCTTCTCGAAGCAGACGCCGATGCCACGGATACCGACACGGGCCAGGCCCGCGATCGTAGCGGCCAGGCCGTACCCGGCGGACGAGCCAATGACCAGGGCGACCGGCCCTTCGCCCCCGGCGGGGGCCGGGGCGGGGACGGCATGCCACATCTCGTCCACCAGCTGTCGACAGCCGCCAGGGTGGGAGTCGAGGAACAGGAAGCCCCGGCTCTTGGGTGCAATGACGCGTTCGCTCACAGTGTGATGCCCCAGGTGTCGTCACGGACAAGGACGCGGCGGCTGCCTCGGCCACCCCGTCCCGTCAGTCTGCGGCCGGGCGGATGAACGCGGTGATCTTGGCCGGCACAACGATGTCCAGCCGGGCTTGGAGGGTTCCACCAGCTCTGGAGGGGCCCTGCCAGCGTCCGGTCCCGCCAGGGCTCGACGGCGGCGAGCGCCGCGCGCGCGTCCTCGTCCACGGCCTCGAAATCGGCTTCGAGGGGGAACTGCAGGCCCCAGGCGCTGCTGCCGATCCGGAACTCGCGTACGGGGTGCCGGTCGTCCGGAGTCAGGGGTGGGGACGGGGACGGGCGCGGGCCAAGGGCTGGGGCAAGGGTGCGGGCCGGGGCGGCGGCCGCGAGTCCGGCGGTGTCGCCGGCCGCCCCGGCGAGCAGTCGCGCGCCGAGACGGACCCCGAGTACGGGCACCTCCGCGACCAGGGCGTCGCGCAGCAGGGCCAGCTCGGCGCCTTCGTCGCGGTGGCCCGCCGGGGGGGGCCGCCCACGACCACCACCGCGTCGACACCGGCGAGGTCCTCGGGCAGGTCGCCCGCCCACGCCCGGTACACCCGCGTGTCCAGCCGGGCCGCTGCCAGGGCGCCCCCGACGGCGTGGGGCCCCTCTCCCGGTGCGTGCTCCAGGATGACGACTGTCATCGGCCACTCCTTATATTCGAGCCACAGCGCCGCTTTCAGACCGCATATTCGTAAGAATGCCGTGAACAGAACCGCATGTGCCAGACCTTTGGTGCAGCTGGACTCGATGTCGCGGCTGGCGTCGGCGCCGGCGGCTCTGGCGGGCGAGGAGCGACTCGGCGCGGGTGGTGGGGGACCGGGTGAGGAAATCGGCGGCGTTGTCCTCGGCGGAGCCGGGCGGCACGGTCCCGCGGATCCTGACCTGGCGGCCGTGCTCCGCCCGGCAGAAGGTGAGGGCGGCCCTCGGATGGCAGGCGAGCTGGCCGCCCTTGGGGCTGAAGCCGTGCCGTCCCGGAGAGGCCTGCGGGGGTCCCGCGGCCCGGTCAGTGGAGCCGGCGTACCCGCTGGTCGGTCAGCTGGTACCGGGTGCCGACCGCTGTGAGCGTGCCGGCCGCGATCCTGGAGGCGAGTTCGGGCTCCGCGGCCAGCCGCGCCCGGACGAGGAGCACGTTCGCGGTGATGGCCGCGTCCACACGGGCCGCACCCGCCAGCCGGTGGTCGATCGCGGGGCCGATCTGCTCGGCCAAGTACTGCATGTGGCCGGGCAGCTTCCCGCCCGCCGCGTCTGCCTGGACGGCGGCCGTCACCGCCCCGCACGACTGGTGGCCCAGCACCACGACCAGCGGGATGCCCAGCTCCAGGACCCCGTACGTGACGCTGGCCAGCACCGCCTCGTCCAGGACCGAGCCCGCCGAACGGACCGTCAGCAGGTCGCCCAGCCCTTGGTCGAAGACCAGCTCGGGCGGAACCCGGGAATCCACGCAGCCCAGGATCACGGCGAAGGGGTGCTGCCCGGAGACCACGGTCCGCCGTACGGCCTGCGTCTCGTCGGGATGTCGCTCGTGCAGCGTCCGCCAGCGGCGGTTCCCCGTGCTCAGCTCCCGCCACGCAGATTCCGGCGTGCCGGGGCGGGCGCTGTTCGGCCCGGAGGAGGTGGCGGCCGGGAGGACCGGGCGGCTGGAGACCGACCCGGCACATACGGCGACCACCCCCGTCAGCGCGGCCCGGACGAGCCGTCGCCGCCCCGGAAGTCCGTAAGCCTCAGAATTTCCCGTCATACCTGGACAAATTAGGCGCACCTCTGCCCTGACGCGATGTCTGGCACCCGCCCAGGGCGGCTACGAGGGGCCGTCGCCCGCGGTGCCCGCCGCCGGCGCGCGGTCCGGGGCGAAGCGGACCGGGCGGCCACCCCGGCCGGCTGCGTCACCGGCGTGACCCCCGCCTCGGGCACCGGCACCGTCACCGCCGTCAACGGCAAGGCCAACAGCGGCGCCAACACCTGGAAGGTCGGCGTCGACGGCTCCGTCTTCGCCGGAGCCGCCCGCGACAAGGTCATCAAGGTGGGCGACACCATCGCCCTGCGCTGGGGCGCTTGATGCCCTGCGGGCGCGGGGGACCCTCGTACGGGCACCCGCGCCGCCGTCAGTCGCGGACCGGGGCCGGGAATTCCGTGACCGGGTACGGGACGAAGGTGCTGCTGTTCTCGTCAACGGTCAGCGCCCGGCCCAGCGGCGGCACGGCCCGCTGCGGGCAGTCGAGGCGCTCGCAGAGCCGGCAGCCCATCCCGATGGGGGTGGCAGCCGCGGCGTTGTCGAGGTCGAGCCCGTCGGCGTACACGAGCCGCGACGCGTGGCGGATCTCGCAGCCGAGCCCGATGGCGAAGGTCTTCCCGGGCTCGCCCCAGCCCCCGCGGTGGCGGGTGACGGCCCGCGCGGTCCACAAGTAGCGCTGCCCGTCCGGCATGGCGGCCACCTGCACGTGGATGCGGCCCGGCGCCGCGAAGGCCTCGTACACGTTCCACAGCGGGCAGGTGCCGCCCGCGCGGGAGAAGTGGAACCCTGTCGCCGACTGCCGCTTGGACATGTTCCCCGCCCGGTCCACCCGGACGAAGGAGAAGGGCACCCCGCGCAGCCTGGGGCGTTGCAGGGTGCTGAGGCGGTGGCAGACGGTCTCGTAGCCGAGACCGAAGTGGTCGGTGAGCCTCTCGATGTCGTAGCGGAACTCCTCCGCGGCGGTGTGGAAGGCCGCGTACGGGAGGATCAGGGCCGCGGCGAAGTAGTTGGCGATGCCGATCCGCGCGAGGGCGTGGACGGGTGAGCCGGCGGGGAAGTCCTCGGCGGCCAGCCGGTCCAGGGCGTCCCCGTACTCGATCAGGCCCAGCTGGGTGGCCATCCGGAAGGCCTGCTGGCCCGGCCGGAGCCGGCTCGACAGGTGCAGGACGCGCGCACCGGCGTCGTAGTGGTGCAGCCGGTCGCAGTCCGCGGCGATCCTGATCCCGTGGCGGTCGGCGAGCCGGCGGGTCAGCGCGTGGACGACGTCCCCCGGGCGGATGCCGATCTCGCGGGCCAGGCCCTCGGCGGCGAGATCGGTCTCGTGGAGGTAGTTCTGCCGCCGGTAGAAGAACTCGCGGATCTCCTCGTGGGGTGAGCGCGGGGCCTCGGCCATCCCGTCCCGGCCGTCGGCGGCGTCGGCGAGTCGCTCGGCCAGGAGCTGGCCGCGCCGGCCCAGGTCCAGCAGGACCGCGGCCACCGCGGGCATCCGGGTGGCCAGTTCGGCCAGGTCGGAGGAGGAGACGCGGGCTTCGGCGACCTCCTTGGCGAGTGCCTCGCGCAGGTCGGCGACCATCCGGCTGGTGTCGCGCTCAGAGAAGAAGCCGGGATCGACCCCGAAGGCCTCGGTGAGGCGCAGGAGCACCGGCACGGTGAGGGGGCGCGAGTCGTGCTCCATCTGGTTGAGGTAGCTCGGGGAGATGGCGAGCACCCGGGCCAGATCGGCCTGGGTCATCCGCCGCTCCTCGCGCAGCCGCCGCAGCCGCGCGCCCGCGTACGTCTTGCTCACCGCAGTCCCCTCTCCCGTCGCCGTGCCACGTCAGAGTACGCGGGCAGGCGCCCGGGCAGGGCTTCGCAACCTTGGCAAAACGGCCCCGGAAGATTCGCAAAGCTTGGCAGATGTACCTCCTTGATGGCACTCGGTGCCAGTGTCAGAGTCGGTCCTGCGGCCCGCCGGACCCGGCAGCCGAGGTGGACTTCCGGGCCTGATTCACGCCCTGATGACGGTGATCCAGCAGTTCCACCCGGCGGCTCGGCAGCATTGCTCAGCTTCGGCCCGCAGGCGGGTCCGGCGGTCGTACCCCAGGAACAGGCACAGAGTGCCAATCGGCAGGGCGCCTGCCCGGTTCATTGGCAAGACAAGCGACAGATGGAAACGGTGACGGTCATGGCAGAGGCGAACACGACGGCGGCGGCGGAGCAGCTGGAGCGGCGATGGGCCGAAGACCCCCGGTGGGCGGGCATCGAGCGCACCTACAGCGCCCAGGACGTGGTCCGGCTCTCGGGCAGCGTCCGCGAGGAGCACACCCTCGCCCGGCGCGGCGCCGAGCGGCTGTGGCGGCAGCTGCACGAGCAGGACTACATCCACGCACTCGGCGCGCTGACCGGCGGTCAGGCGGTCCAGCAGGTGCGGGCCGGACTCCAGGCGATCTACCTGTCCGGCTGGCAGGTGGCGGCCGACGCCAACCAGGCCGGGCACACCTACCCCGACCAGAGCCTCTACCCGGTCAACTCGGTGCCGCAGGTGGTCCGCCGGATCAACAACGCCCTGCTGCGCGCCGACCAGATCGCCACCGCCGAGGGCGGTTCGGACACGACGGACTGGCTGGCCCCGATCGTCGCCGACGCCGAGGCCGGCTTCGGCGGCCCGCTGAACGCCTTCGAACTGACCAAGGCCATGATCGCGGCCGGTGCGGCGGGCATCCACTACGAGGACCAGCTGGCCTCCGAGAAGAAGTGCGGCCACCTCGGCGGCAAGGTCCTCGTCCCCACCTCGCAGCACATCCGCACCCTCAACGCGGCCCGCCTGGCGGCCGACATCACCGACACCCCGACCCTGATCATCGCCCGCACCGACGCCCTCGCCGCGAACCTCATCACCAGCGACGTGGACGAGCGCGACGCGCAGTTCGTGACGGGCGAGCGCACCGCGGAGGGCTTCTACCGCGTGCAGAACGGCATGGCCCCGGTCATCGCCCGCGGCCTCGCCTACGCCCCGTACGCCGACCTGATCTGGGTCGAGACCGGCACCCCGGACCTCGCGCAGGCCCGCGAGTTCGCCGAGGCGATCCACGCCCGGTACCCGGACCAGATGCTCGCCTACAACTGCTCGCCCTCCTTCAACTGGAAGGCGGCGCTGGACGACGACCAGATCGCCAAGTTCCAGCGGGAGCTGGGCGCGCTGGGCTACCGCTTCCAGTTCATCACCCTGGCCGGCTTCCACTCCCTCAACCACGGCATGTTCGACCTGGCCCGCGGCTACGCCGAGCACGGCATGACCGCGTACGTGGACCTCCAGGAGCGGGAGTTCGCCGCCCAGGCCCAGGGCTTCACGGCCGTAAAGCACCAGCGCGAGGTCGGCACCGGCTACTTCGACCTGGTCTCCACCGCCGTCAACCCGGCCTCCTCCACCACCGCGCTCGCCGGCTCCACAGAGGAAGAGCAGTTCCACTGAGCCCGCCCGCCGGCCCGGCCGGCCCCTTCCCGACGGGTGCCCGGGGGACATCCCCCTCGGGCACCCACCGCCCCCGCTGAGGAGAACCGCATGTCCCTCTCGCCCCTGACCAGCAGCGTCCGGGTTCTCGGTGCACCGGGTGAGCGCCACGAGGAGATCCTGACCCCCGCGGCCCTGGAGTTCATAGGCCGTCTCGACGCCGCGTTCGCCGGCCGCCGCCTGGAGGTCCTCAAGGAGCGCCGCCGCCGCTCGGGCCACCTCGCGGGCGGCACCCCGCTCGACTTCCCGCTCGCCACCCGCGCCCTGCGCGAGGACCCGCACTGGCGGGTCGCCCCACCCGCGCCCGGCCTCACCGACCGCAGGGTGGAGATCACCGGCCCGCCGGAGCGGCGGATGGCCGTCAACGCCCTGAACTCCGGAGCCCAGGTCTGGATGGCCGACTTCGAGGACGCCACCGCCCCGACCTGGGACAACGTCATCGGCGGCCAGCTCAACCTGCTCGACGCCATCGAGCGCCGCATCGACTTCACCACCCCCGGGGGCAAGGAGTACCGCCTCGGCGAGCGGATCGCGACCATCATGGTCCGCCCGCGCGGCTGGCACCTCACCGAGGAGCACCTGGAGATCGAGGGGCGGCCCGTGTCCGCGTCCCTCGTCGACTTCGGCCTGTACTTCTTCCACTGCGCGCAGCGGCAGATCGACGCCGGGTACGGCCCGTACTTCTACCTCCCCAAGCTGGAGAACCGGTACGAAGCACGCCTGTGGAACGACGTCTTCCTGCTCGCGCAGGAACTCCTCGGCATCCCCCGCGGCACCGTCCGGGCCACCGTCCTCATCGAGACGATCACGGCCGCCTTCGAGATGGAGGAGATCCTCCACGAACTGCGCGAGCACAGTGCGGGACTCAACGCGGGCCGCTGGGACTACCTCTTCAGCCTCATCAAGACCTTCGGCCACCGCAGGGACTTCCAGCTGCCCGACCGGGCCGAGGTCACCATGACCGCCCCGTTCATGCGGGCGTACACCGAACTCCTCGTGCGCACCTGCCACAAGCGCGGCGCCCACGCCATCGGCGGCATGGCCGCGCACGTCCCCGGCCGGGACGCGGAAGCCGACGCCGCGGCCCTCGCCGAGGTCCGCCTCGACAAGGAGCGGGAGGCCGAGGACGGCTTCGACGGCTCCTGGGTCGCCCACCCCGGCCTGGTCCCCGTCTGCCGCGCGGTCTTCGACCAGGTGCTGGGAGAGCGGCCCGACCAGCGCGACCGGGCCCGCGAGGACGTCGAGGTCACCGCCGCCGAGCTGCTGTCCGTACGCCGGATCGGCGCGCCCCCGTCGCAGGACGGCGTCCGCTCCGACATCGCCGTGGCCCTGCGCTACTTCGACGCCTGGCTGCGCGGCAGCGGCGCCGTGGCCCTGTACGGCCTGATGGAGGACGCCGCCACCGCCGAGATCGCCCGCGTGCAGATCTGGCAGTGGCTGCGCCACGGCCACGTGGACCGGCCCACCGTCACCGCACTCCTCGACGCCGAATGCGCCGCCCTGGCGGCCGGGGACCCGGGCGCCCTGGTCACCGAGGCCCGGGAGGTCTTCACGGACACCGCGCTGGCCGCCCAACTGCCCGCCTTCTTCACCCCCGAGGCCTACACGCGCCACCTCGTCCGCCGCGCCGCCGTGCGGGTGAACGCGTGAGCGCCCCCGCGCGGCCGGCCCGCATCCAGCGCGTCGGGGTCGTCGGCGGCGGCCAGATGGGCGCGGGCATCGCAGAGGTCTGCGCCCGCGCCGGACTCGACACGGTCGTCGCCGAGGCGGACGCCACCGCCGCCCGGGCCGCCCGGGAGCGGGTCGCGGTCTCCCTGGAACGCGCCGTCCAGCGGGGCAAGCTCGACCGGCTCTCCGCCGAGGACGCGCTGACGCGGCTCGTCTTCACCGGCGACCTGGAGGACCTCGCCGACCGGCAGCTGGTCATCGAGGCCGTCACCGAGGACCCCGAGGCGAAGACCGAGGTCTTCACCCGCCTCGACAAGACCGTGGAGGATCCGGAGGCGATCCTCGCCACCAACACCTCCGCCATCCCGGTCATGCGGCTCGCCATGGCCACCGGCCGCGCCGACCGGGTGGTGGGCCTGCACTTCTTCAACCCGGTCCCCGTCCTGCCGCTGGTGGAGGTCGTCTCCTCCCTGCACACCTCCGCGGACACGCTCGCCGCCGTCGAAGCCTTCGCCCGTGACGCCCTGGGCAAGACCACGGTCCGCTCCCAGGACCGGGCCGGCTTCGTCGTCAACGCGCTGCTGGTGCCCTACCTCCTCTCGGCCATCCGCATGGCCGAATCGGGATTCGCCGGCCCGGCCGACGTCGACGCCGGGATGGAACTGGGCTGCGCCCACCCGATGGGTCCGCTCAAACTCGCCGACCTGATCGGCCTGGACACCGTCGCGGCGATCGCCGAATCGCTGTACGAGGAGTTCAAGGAACCTCTGTACGCCCCGCCCCCGCTGCTCCAGCGGATGGTGCAGGCAGGGCTGCTGGGCCGCAAGAGCGGCCGCGGGTTCCACACGTACGGCCGGGGCTGAGGGGCCCGGCACGTCTCCGGGCGGAGGGTGCGCCGGAGACGCGGCACGGCGTGGGTGCGGCGAGTGGTGTCGCCGCACCCACGCCGCGTCTCATTTCACCGTCCGATATGTGGACCGCGGTGTTCATTCCCCGGCGGGCCGACCTAGTGTGGCCCACGCAGCTGGTTCGCCCCCGTCCGCCAGGCGGGAAGCGTCGCAAGAGGGAACCCGGTGGGAATCCGGGACTGCCCCGCAGCGGTGAGCGGGAACGACCGCCGTCATACGCACTGGGACCGGAACCGGTCCTGGGAAGCGACGGCCAGTAGGAGCCCGCCGGGAGACCGGCAGGCGCGCCCGCGAGTCCGAAGACCTGCCCGTTGCCCGCGCGCGAACGAACGCGCGCGGTTTCCCGGTGACCTCGTGGGCGGGTCGGCGTGCACCTCGGGCGGATCTCCGTCGCGCAGTCCTTACCGCGCGACCCCGGAGGTCGGCCCGTTCCGGCACCCCTTCGCACCCTCGGCCCGTCACCGGGTCCATGGAGACACGCTCGCGAAGGAGAGTTCCGTGACCACCGAGTCCGCAGCCGCGGCAGTACAGGCCACTGTGTACGGCTACCCCCGCCAGGGACAGAACCGCGAACTGAAGAAGGCCGTCGAGGGCTACTGGAAGGGCCGCGTCACCGCCGAAGCCCTCCAGGACACCGCCCGCGACCTGCGCCGCGCCAACTGGAAGCAGCTCGCCGACGCCGGCCTCCACGAACTGCCCACCGGGGACTTCTCGTACTACGACCACGTCCTGGACACCACCGTCATGGTCGGCGCGATTCCCGCCCGGCACCGCGCCGCCGTCGAAACGGACGCCCTGGACGGCTACTTCGCGATGGCACGCGGCACCCAGGACGTCGCGCCGCTGGAGATGACCAAGTGGTTCGACACGAACTACCACTACCTCGTCCCCGAACTGGGCCCCGACACCGCCTTCACGGCCGACTCCGCCCGGCAGGTCGCCGAACTGAAGGAAGCCCTCGCCCTCGGCCACACACCCCGCCCCGTCCTGGTCGGACCGGTCACCTACCTGCTGCTCGCCAAGCCCGCCCCCGGCGTCGCCGAGGACTTCGTCCCGCTGACCCTGCTCGACCGGCTGCTGCCCGTCTACGCACAGGTGCTCGCCGAGCTGCGCGCCGCCGGCGCCGACTGGGTCCAGCTCGACGAGCCCGCCCTCGTACAGGACCGCACCCCGGCCGAACTGGGCGCCGCCGCCCGGGCCTACCGCGACCTCGGCGGCCTCACCGACCGGCCCAGGCTGCTGGTCGCCTCCTACTTCGACCGGCTCGGCGAGGCCTTGCCCGTCCTGGCGAAGGCACCCGTGGAAGGCCTCGCCCTCGACTTCACCGACGCCGCGGCCGCCAACCTCCGCGACCTCGCGGCGGTCGGCGGACTGCCGGGCAAGCGCCTGGTCGCGGGCGTGGTCAACGGCCGCAACATCTGGATCAACGACCACCAGAAGTCCCTGACCACCCTCGGCACCCTCCTCGGCCTCGCCGACCGCGTCGACGTCGCCGCCTCCTGCTCCCTCCTGCACGTCCCGCTGGACGCCACCGCCGAACGGGACATCGACCCGCAGATCCGCCGCTGGCTCGCCTTCGCCCGCCAGAAGACCACCGAGATCACCACCCTGGCCCGCGGCCTGGCCCAGGGCACCGGGGCGATCGCCGCCGAACTCGCCGCCAACCAGGCGGACCTCGCCTCCCGCGCCACCTCCCCGATCACCCACGACCCGGCCGTACGGGCCCGCACCGCCGCGATCACCGAGGCCGACGGCCGCCGCTCCCGGCCCTACACCGAGCGTTCCGCCGCCCAGCGCGCCCACCTGCGCCTGCCGCTGCTGCCCACCACCACCATCGGCTCCTTCCCGCAGACGGACGAACTGCGGGTGGCCCGTGCAGACCTACGCGCAGGCCGCATCGACACCGCCGGGTACGAGGAGCGCATCAAGACCGAGATCCGCGAGGTCATCGCCTTCCAGGAGCAGACCGGTGTCGACGTCCTCGTGCACGGCGAGCCCGAACGCAACGACATGGTCCAGTACTTCGCCGAACAGCTCACCGGCTACCTCGCCACCCAGCACGGCTGGGTCCAGTCCTACGGCACCCGCTACGTCCGCCCGCCGGTCCTCGCCGGGGACATCTCCCGCCCCGAGCCGATGACCGTGCGCTGGACGGCGTACGCCCAGGAGCAGACCGCCAAGCCGGTCAAGGGCATGCTGACCGGCCCGGTCACCATGCTCGCCTGGTCCTTCGTACGCGACGACCAGCCCCTCGGGGAGACCGCCCGGCAGGTCGGGCTCGCCCTGCGCGACGAGGTCGTCGACCTCGAAGCGGCCGGGACCTCCGTCATCCAGGTAGACGAACCCGCGCTGCGCGAAACCCTGCCGCTGCGGGCCGACGGCCACGCCGACTACCTCGCCTGGGCCACCGAGTCCTTCCGCCTCACCACCAGCGGAGTCCGCCCGGACACCCAGATCCACACCCACATGTGCTACGCCGAGTTCGGAGACATCCTCCAGGCCATCGACGACCTCGACGCCGATGTCATCAGCCTGGAGGCCGCCCGCTCCCACATGCGGGTCGCCGACGAGCTGGCCGCCGCCCGCTACCCCCGCGAGGTCGGCCCCGGCGTGTGGGACATCCACTCCCCGCGCGTCCCCTCCGCCGCCGAGGCGGCCGCGCTGCTGCGCAAGGGGCTGGAGGCCATCCCGGCCGAGCGGCTGTGGGTCAACCCCGACTGCGGCCTGAAGACCCGCGGCTGGACCGAGACCCGGACCTCCCTGGAACACCTGGTGGAAGCGGCCCACACGGTCCGCACCGAGGCGGGCGCCACCGACTGACCGCGATGTCGGGCGCCTGACGCGGTGTCGGGCCGGACGGTCCGCTAGAAGGAGGTCCAGGTGAAGGCCACCTGGTCGCCCGCGTTCAGCTCGAACTGGCGCCGACCGGCGTCGGCGGGTGCTGGGCTTCCCGACTCGGGGCGCGGACGCCCCACACGGTTGCAGGTCAGCGCCGGATTCCCATCGGCTTCCCCCACGCCACACGGCCATTCAGTTGTCGCCCGGGCATCGGCCCGGGCAGACGCATCGTGCGGTCGCACCCCGGCGCTGACCAGTAGCGCCCTCCGCCCGTGAAGATCCTCTCCTCCCGCCGGCGCGCTCACTCGAACGAGCCAACGACCGTTTCGCCGTCCGCCTCCGCAGGGAACCGGTGTCTGCGCGGAAGCGGGAGTCTGACGAAGGGTGTGGAGCATGGCGCAGGAGAACGCGGCACCGAACGACGCCGGCGGGCTGCGGGACATCGTCTCGGCCGTGTCCAGAGGTGCGCCCGAGTTCCGGAGCTGCCCCCACCCCGCCTACGCGGCGCTGCGCGAGCAGGCCCCCGTATGTCCCCTGACGCCTCCGCACGGCATCGGCACCTACCTCATCACCCGCTACGAAGACGCCCGCGACGCACTGTCGGACCCGCGGTTCAGCAAGAACATGCGCGGGGCGCTCGACACCTACCACGCGGTGTACGGCAGCTTCTTCGACGCCCTCGACGACAACGTGCTCTTCTCGGACCCGCCCCGGCACACCCGGCTGCGCCGCTCCCTCCGCGGCGCCTTCTCCCCGCGGCGCGTCGAGGAGATGAGACCCCGCATCACCGAGATCGCCGAGAACCTGCTCAGGGAATGCGCCGAGGCCAACGAGGTCGACCTGATGCCGGCCTTCGCGTTCCCGCTCCCGATCGCCGTCCTGTGCGACCTGATGGGCATCCCGCCGGGCGACCGGCCGGAGATCCTGGGGCACTTCGCCGTGGTGACGCGCTCCCGGTTCGACCCCTCCAAGAGCGCGGAGCTGCACGCCGCCGAGGAGTGGCTGCAGAACCGGCTGGGACAGCTGATCGCCCACACCCGCGCCCACCCCTCCGACAGCTTCCTCAGCGACCTGATCCGGGCGGAGGAGGCCCTGGACGACGCGGACCTGATCTCCTCGCTGTGGGTCATCTTCTTCGCCGGCCACAAGACCACGGCCTTCCAGATCGGCAACTCGGTCCTCCACCTGCTGCTGCGGCCCGACCAGCTGGAGCGGCTGCGCGCGGACCCGGCGCTGATCCCCGGCGCCATGGAGGAGATCGTCCGCTTCGAGGGCTCGGTGGAGACCTCCACCTTCCGGTACGCGGTCGAGGACGTCGAACTCCGGGGCACGGTGATTCCCAAGGGCTCCCTCGTCCAGATCGCCATCGCCTCCGCGAACCGGGACCCCGCGAAGTTCGACTCCCCGGACGTCCTCGACGTGACGCGCGAGGGACTCCAGGGGACACACCTGGGCTTCGGCCACGGAACGCACTACTGCCTGGGCGCGCCGCTGGCGCGGCTCGAACTCGAAGTCGCGCTCTCCTGCCTGCTGCGGGACTTCCCGGACATGCGGCTGGCGGACCCGCGGGCGAGCGAGGCGGCGTGGCTCAAGGGGCCGGTGGCCGCCTTCCGGGGGCTGGAGCGGCTCCCGCTCGTCCTGGACCCGTCACGGCCGGCCGGGAACCAGCGGCCGGCGCCCGGCGCGGCCCCGGCGCTGGCCTCCGTGACCCCCCGGACGTAGCCCTCTCCCCAGCAGCCCCCTCGAACGCAGCCCCCCTCGCACGCAAACCGAAACGACAGGTGGTGGACGGGCGATGCCCGAATCTTCGAGTACCTCCGGACTGAGTCTCCTCGGAACGGAGGTGGAAGAGCGGCCGACCTCCGCCGCGCACGACGTCGCCGCCCTGGGCCCGGTCGAGACGCACGGGCACCAGGCGAAGATCGACATGCATCATCACTACTGCGCGCCGCAGTGGCGCGAATGGGCGGAGCACCACGGGCTGGTCAAGCGGGAACAACTGCCGCCGTGGGCGCAGCTCGACACCGACGCCGCGATCGGCTTCATGGACCGTGCGGGAGTGGCGACAGCCGTACTGAAGCCCATGCTGCCCGCCCGCTACCCCTCGTCGGCGCAGCTGCGCGAGGCCATCAACATCACGCTCCAGTCGATGATCGAGGTCGCGAACTCGCATCCCGGGCGCTTCGCCTTCTACGTCCCCCTCTTCCTCGACGACCCCGACGCCTCCTCGTGGGCCGTGCGCCGAGGCCTCGGACAGCTCGGCGCCGTCGGCGTGAACGTGACCGCCAACTACGGCGGCGTCTACCTCGGGGACCCCGCCTACGACCGGGTGTTCCACGAACTGAACGACCACCACGCCGTCGTGGACACCCATCCGCACAACCTCCCCGGCTGCCCGCCCGGCGCCATGACGGTCCCGGGCATCCCCAACTTCATGTGCGACTTCCTCCTGGACACCACCCGGGCCGCGGCCAACATGATCAGCAGGCGGACGCTGGACCGCTTCCCCGACATCTCGGTGATCCTGCCGCACGCCGGCGGCTTCCTCCCGTCCATCGCGACCCGGATGCAGGCCCTCGGACGGTTCTGCGACCCGCCCGTCGACCCCGGTGCCGTCCGCGACCACCTCCAGCGCTTCTACTACGACACGGCGGGCCCCATGGCTCCGGCAGCGACCCTGCTGACCCAGGTCCCCGCCGACCGCCTCCTCTTCGGCACGGACTGGCCCGCCGCCCCGGCCGACACCGTCACGGACTTCGCGCTCCCCGCCCTCGACGCGGACCCGGCCTTCACCCCGGAGCAGCTCCAGGGGATCTACCACGACAACGCGCTGCGCCTCATCCCCCAACTGGCCACCGTCTGACCAGGAGTTCCCATGGCCCGAAGCCTCCCCCCGGTCGCCACGGCCGCCGCCTCCCTCGTCCTGGCGGCGGCCCTGGCCGTCACCCACGCGTCGGCCGCCTCGGCGGCCGGCCCGGACGCGCCCGGCCTGGCCCACGCCGACCGGGCCGTCACCTACCGGGCGACCGCCCCGTACACGCTGCACTCCAACGCGGTGAAGGCCGGCTACGTGCCGGACAAGTACTGCGTCGTCGACCGGGTGGGCGGCAAGGGCGCGCTGGGCTACCCGCACTTCAACCACACCCACGACAACTCCGTCGACCCGGCGGTGCCCGCCGCGCTGTACTACGAGGACGACGGGCGCGGCGGCAAACGACTCGTCGGCGTGCAGTGGCTGGTCTACGACCGCGACCAGAACACCGCGACGGACGACGACCGCCCCAGCCTCTTCGGCAGGCCCTTCAAGGGCCCGCAGCGCGGAAACTTCCCCGGCCAGCCGGTGCACTACGCACTCCACCTGTGGCTCTGGAAGGCCAACCCCACGGGCGCGTTCGAGACGTTCAACCCGACCGTCATCTGCCGTCCCGGTACCACCCGCCCCCCGGGCCCCAGATGAGTGGGTCATCCAGCCGCTGACCCGCGCCCGTGCCGGGGTGCGGGTCAGCCGTCAGGGCTCAGGTGGGGGCCGTACCCTCGCGCCCTGCCCGCTTCGCGCGCTCGCCGGCCGCGCGGACCCGCTCCGGGTCGGCCGGGGGCTCCGCCGACCCCGTCCCGGTCCGTGACGGGCTGCCCGGCGGCCGTCCGTGATCGTCCGCCACGCCGCCCTCGTGCTGGAGCGCGGGCCGGGGTACAGCCGGCGGGACCTCGTCCGGGGGCTCCCCGGGCCCGGCGTCCGGCGCCTTCGCCCCAGGCATCACCGCCAGCAGCGCGCGCCGGGTCCCCTCGACGTCCGCCACGGACACCGCGATCCGGCGCAGCGCCGCGTCCGGGTCCAGTTCCAGGAGGAGCGCCGGATGGTCGGCCCTCACGGCGACGAAGTCCGCGCCGCCCTCCGGCAGCCGCCGGAACCCGACGCAGCGCCCCGGGTGCCAGCTGCCCCGGCCGGGCGCCCCGCGCAGCACCCGCCACCAGCTGGACTCCACGCCGACCTGCCGCAAGGCCGACACGGGCACGCGGAACCCGCTCCGGCGTACGGCCATCCGCTCCCGCAAGGAGAGCCGGACGACGATCTCGGAGCCTTCCACCGACAGACGAGGCATGGGTCCTCCTCAGGCGTCCGTACCGGGCGTCTTACCCGATTCCGCTCCGCCATGCGTCCAGGGGCGGGCCCGCTTACGGTGATGCGGTGCGCCCTGCCCTCAGTGCCGTCGCCGCGGTCGTCGTGCTGTGCACTGCCACGCCCGCCTGTACGAGCGGCGCCCAGCCATCGCCGCCACGCCCGTCCGCAGCCCTTCTGCAGGCCTCGCGCGTCCGGCTGGCCGCCGAGGTGGAGCCGGTGTCTCCGGCCGCGCTGGGCGCCACGTACCGGCCTGGCTGTCCGGTCGGCCCCGAACAGCTGCGGCTGATCCGGATGAACCACTGGGGCTTCGACGGCAGGGTCCACCGGGGCGAGCTCGTCGTCCACGAGCGGGCCGTCCAGCCCCTCCTCCAGGTCTTCGGCAGGATCTTCGAAGCGAAGTTCCCCATTCGGCGCATGCGGCCGGTGGCGGCGTACGGCGGTGACGACGCGCGGTCGATGGCCGACGACAACACCTCCGCCTTCAACTGCCGGCAGGTCACCGGCGACCCCGGCCGCCGCTCCCGGCACGCCTACGGGGACGCCGTGGACATCGGCCCCGTGGAGAACCCGTACGTGGACCGCCGGGGCACCGTCCGGCCTCCCGCCGGCCGCTCCCACCTGCGGCGCGACCGTCCCGTGCCCGGCATGATCCGCGGCGGCGACGTCGTCACCCGGGCCTTCGGGGAAGTGGGCTGGTACTGGGGCGGCCGCTGGTCCAACCCCGATTACCAGCACTTCTCGGCGACCGGCGGCTGAACCGGCCGTCCCGGGGCGCCCGGCGTCGCGAAGTGCGCGGCGTCCGTCGCGTCGCCCCCGGCGGGGTGGGGCGGCCGGGGGCGCAGCCGGGCGGCGAGGACGGCCACGTCGTCCTCGGCGTGCTGTGCGTCGAGTCCGTCGCAGACCGCGTCCACCACCGCCTCGAGGCTCGCCCGGGCCCCCACCCGCAGGGCGGCGAGCCTGGCCAGCGAGGTGTCGATGTCCTCGCTGCGGCGTTCCACGAGCCCGTCGGTGTAGAGCAGCAGCGTCTGGTCCGCGGTGAGCGGCCGGGCGAGGGCCTCGTAGCCTCCCGCGCCCGTGCCCAGCGGCGGACCGACGGGGACGTCGAGGAGCCCGCCCGAGCCGTCCCGGGTGAAGACGGCGGGCGGCAGGTGCCCGGCACTGGCGTAGACGGCCGTGCCGCGGGCCGGATCGACCCGCACGAGCAGACAGGTCGCGGGCCTGCGGCCCTCGTCGGACGCGGACATGGCGTCCAGCTGGCGCAGCACCCGGTGCGGGGCGAGATCGGTGGAGGCCACCTCGCGCAGGACGGAGCGGTACGCGTTCATGTCGACGGCGGCCTCCAGGCCGTGGCCCATCACGTCCCCGACCGCCAGCAGGGTGCGGCCGAAGTGCAGGCGCACCGTCTCGAACCAGTCGCCGCCGACCAGGGCGCGCGGTCCGACGGGCAGGTAGCGGCTGGCGACCTCCAGGTTCGGGTGCGGCCGGCCGGGTTCCGCCACCAGCGCACGTTGCAGGTCGAGCGCGGTCTTCTCGGTCGCCGCGAGACGCCGCGCGTGACCGATGTGGATACCGGCCAGCCGCGCCGCGAAATGCAGGGTGGCCATCTCGTGGTCGCTGAAGTCCCCGCGGGTGCGGACGGCGACGATCTTGCCGTAGACCCCGCCCGGGCCGGCCAGGGGCACCGCGACGAGGTAGGTGCGGGCGCCCGCGACCTGTCCGGACCACGTCTCCAGGGGACGGCCCTGGTCCCGGGCCCGGACCACCGGCGCGCCCTCGGCGGCGGGCTCGTCCAGCAGGGCCGCCGGGCCGGCCACCGCCACGCGTTCGGTTCGTGCGCCGCGGCCGGACAGGTGTACCGCCGCGGCGTCGCACAGCGTACGGAAGAGGAATCCGGCCAGCTCCCGGCAGGTCTCCCGCTCGTCGGAGGAGGTTCCGATCCGTTCGAGCGCCTCCTCCATGGAGCGCAGCCGCGCCTCCAGCCTGTCCTGTTCCGACACGTGCCTCCCTCGCCCGCCCGCCGCCGTCGGCGAGCTGCCGGCGGCAGGCCGCAGCCGACCTGCCGTGGAAGGCATTTCATCAGCTCGCGGGGGCTGTGAGGGGCAAGGCGAGGGGTGTTGCGGCCGGGTACGCCGTCCGGGCCGACCGGTACCGGCCGGCCCGGACGGGAGGATCAGACGAGGTCGAACCGGTCCAGGTTCATGACCTTGTCCCACGCCGCGACGAAGTCCTTCACGAACTTCTCCTTGGCGTCATCGCTCGCGTAGACCTCCGCGAGCGCGCGCAGCTCGGAGTTCGAACCGAAGACCAGGTCGGCACGGGTGCCGGTCCACTTGACCTCGCCGGTGGCGGCGTCGCGCCCCTCGAAGTGGTTCTGGTCCCCGGACGTCGCCTGCCACGTCGTGCCAAGGTCGAGCAGGTTGACGAAGAAGTCGTTGGTCAGCGTCCCGGGGGTGCTGGTGAGGACGCCGTGCCGCGACTGCTGGTGGTTCGCGCCCAGCACGCGCAGGCCACCGACGAGGGCCGTCATCTCGGGGGCGCTCAGGTTCAGCAGGTTCGCCCGGTCGATCAGCAGGTACTCGGCCGGCAGCCGGCTGCCCTTGCCGAGGTAGTTGCGGAACCCGTCGGCGACCGGTTCGAGCGCGGCGAACGACTCCACGTCCGTCTGCTCCTGCGAGGCGTCCGCACGGCCCGGGGTGAAGGGCACCTGGACGTCGGAGCCGGCGTCCCTGGCGGCCTGCTCGACGGCGGCGGCACCGGCCAGCACGATCAGGTCGGCGAGCGAGATCCGCTTGCCGCCGCTCTGGGCGGCGTTGAAGGACTCCTGGATCCCCGTCAGGGTGCGCAGCACCGTGGCCACCTGGTCGGGCTCGTTGACCTCCCAGCCGCTCTGCGGCTGGAGCCGGATGCGCGCACCGTTGGCCCCGCCGCGCTTGTCGCTGCCGCGGAAGGACGAGGCCGCCGCCCACGCCGTGGACACCAGCTGGGAGACCGTCAGGTCCGAGGCGAGGACCTGCTGCTTGAGGGCGGCGACGTCCTCGGCGCCGACGAGCTCGTGCGTCACCGCCGGGAGCGGGTCCTGCCACAGCAGGGTCTCGGACGGCACCTCGGGGCCGAGGTAGCGCACGACCGGGCCCATGTCGCGGTGGGTCAGCTTGAACCAGGCCCGGGCGAAGGCGTCCGCGAACTCGGCGGGGTTCTCCAGGAAGCGCCGCGAGATCTGCTCGTAGGCGGGGTCGAAGCGCAGCGAGAGGTCGGTCGTCAGCATGGTCGGGGCGTGGCTCTTCGACGCGTCGTGGGCGTCGGGCACCGTACCGGCCCCGGCGCCCTCCTTCGGCCGCCACTGGTGCGCTCCGGCCGGGCTCTTGAACAGTTCCCACTCGTAGCCGAACAGGATCTCGAAGAAGCTGTTGTCCCAGGTGATCGGGGTGTTCGTCCAGATGCCCTCGAGACCACTGGTGATCGCGTCGGCGCCCTTGCCGGTGCCGTAGGAGTTCTTCCAGCCGAGGCCCTGCTGCTCGATGGACGCGGCCTCGGGGTCGTCGCCGACGTTCTCCGCGGGGCCCGCGCCGTGCGTCTTGCCGAAGGTGTGGCCGCCCGCGATCAGGGCGACCGTCTCCTCGTCGTTCATCGCCATCCGGCGGAAGGTCTCGCGTATGTCGCGGGCCGCGGCGATCGGGTCCGGGTTGCCGTTCGGGCCTTCCGGGTTGACGTAGATGAGGCCCATCTGGACCGCGCCGAGGGGGCTCTCCAGCTCACGGTCGCCGGTGTAGCGCTCGTCGTCGAGCCAGGTGGTCTCGGGGCCCCAGTACACGTCCTCGTCGGGCTCCCAGACGTCCGCGCGGCCGCCGCCGAAACCGAAGGTCTCGAAGCCCATCTGCTCCAGGGCGACGTTCCCGGTGAGGATCATGAGGTCGGCCCAGGAGAGGCTCTGGCCGTACTTCTTCTTCACCGGCCACAGCAGGCGGCGGGCCTTGTCGAGGTTGCCGTTGTCCGGCCAGCTGTTGAGCGGGGCGAAGCGCTGCTGGCCGGCTCCGGCGCCGCCGCGGCCGTCGCTGATCCGGTAGGTGCCGGCGCTGTGCCAGGCCATCCGGATCATGAACGGGCCGTAGTGGCCGAAGTCGGCGGGCCACCAGTCCTGCGAGGTCGTCAGGACCTCGGCGATGTCCTGCTTCACCGCGGGGAGGTCGAGGGTCTCGAACGCCGCGGCGTAGTCGAAGTCCTCGCCGAGCGGGTTGGACACGGCGGGGTTCTTGGCGAGGATCTTCAGGTTGAGCCGTTCCGGCCACCACTGGCGGTTCCCGCCGCCCTGGGTCGGGTGCGGGGCGCGCTCGTGCGCGACCGGACAGCCGTTGCTGCTGTCGGTCTTCGCTTCGGTGACGATGGCGTCATGGTTCTCAGACATGGGAATCCTTCCGGACCAGGCGGATCACGGTGCTCAGAACTGCATGCGGGGGAGAACGATCGGGCACGGGGGCGGCGGGGTGCGGGGTGGGCACGTCGGCTCGGGGTGCCGTACGTCGGCTCCGGGCCGGTCTCCTGCCGCTTTGGAGTCTTCCTGTCCCTTGGCTATCAACTCATCTGATCCTACGATGGACAGAATCCAAGTCAAGAAGGACACCAAGCCGATATCCCGTCGGATACAGGACGTCTGCCAACGGACGGCCGCCAGGGGGTTTCGGTATCCCGCCGAGCCTGAAAAGGTGAGCCGATATGAGTGACCTGCTGGAGCGACTGCGAGGGCGGGGCTGGCGTCTGACGTCCCAGCGGCGGGTGGTCGCGGAGGTCCTCGACGGTGACCACGTGCACCTCACGGCCGACGAGGTGCACGCCCGCGCGGCGCAGCGGCTGCCCGAGATCTCGCGGGCGACCGTCTACAACGCCCTGGGCGAGCTGGTCTCCCTGGGCGAGGTCGCCGAGGTCTCCACCGACGGCCGCGCCAAGCGCTACGACCCCAACGCCCACCGCCCGCACCAGCACCTGGTGTGCTCCGGCTGCGGCCTGATCCGCGACGTCCACGCGACCGGCGACCCGCTGGCCGGTCTCCCGGCGGAGGAGCGGTTCGGCTTCACGGTGTCCGGGGTCGAGGTGACCTACCGGGGGCTGTGCCCCTCCTGCGCGTAGGCCCTGGCCGGGGGCGGGCGCTTCCGGCCGGGTTTCGGCCGCCAGGGGCCGGGCAGCCGCCACGCAGGGGGTACCCGGGCCCGGCCCCCCGGGAGGGGCCCCTCAGGGAAGGCATCAGCCATGAGTGAGGAAGGCATCTGGGGCTACGGCCAGAACGCGGGCCACCAGGAGGGCCTCGACCTGATCGGGTACAAGGTCGAAGCCACCGACGGCGGCATCGGGAAGATCGACAAGCACTCCGAGGAAGTCGGCGCGTCCTACCTCGTCGTCGACACCGGCGTCTGGATCTTCGGCAAGCACGTGCTGCTGCCCGCGGGCACCATCGAGCGGATCGACACGGCCGAGAAGAAGGTGTACGTGAACCGGAGCAAGGACCAGATCAAGGACGCCCCCGAGTTCGTCGAGGCCGAGCACAAGGGTGAGCCCAGCTACTTGGAGCAGTTCGCCCGCTACTACAACCAGCCGCACATGTAGCCAGCCAGCCGCACACGTAGCCCGGGCCGCGCGTGCGGCCGTCCCGGAGCAGCGAGGAGTTCGACATGAGCGAGGAAAAGCGGGCGCCGCGGCGCCGCGCACCCACCCCGCCGTCGCAGGCGGTCGGCGAGAGCGGTGACCAAGAGGCCCGGCGGGCGGCCGACGAGGCCGTCAAGGGCCGGCTCGGGGACACCGGGGCAGATGACGGCGGAGGGCACTCCGCCAAGCGCCAGCGCCCGGGTGTGGGCCGCGAGGAACAGACCCGGCGCCGCTCTCCCTCCTGACCACCGCCGCCGCCTCCTGCGGCACGCAGGAGACCGCACGGGCCCGTGGCGCGCAGGAACCGGCATGGGCCCGAGGCGGACGGGTAGGCGCAGCCCATGTCCGTTCCACTGACCGACAGCACTTTCTCCCTGCTGGCCCACGGTTACGCCTGGGCCCCGGCGCTGCGCAGGCACCACGACGGTGCGGACCTGGTCCGCACCCGCCTGATGGGCCGCCCCGCCGCCCTGCTGCACGGCCGCGAAGCCGTCGCCCTCTTCTACGACGAGGACCGCGTCCAGCGCCACGGGGCCGTCCCGGTGCCCGTACTCGACACCCTCTTCGGCAGGGGAGCGGTGCACACCCTGGACGGCATACCGCACCGGGTGCGCAAGCGGATGTTCACCTCCCTGCTCATGACGCCGGACGGCATCAGCGGCCTGACCGACCGCGTCGAGCGGTGCTGGCAGGACGCCGTGCCCACCTGGGAGGACCGCAGGGTGGTGCTCTTCGACGAGGTGGCCGCCGTGCTCGCCCGGGCGGTCTGCGACTGGGTGGGTCTGCCCGTCCCGGACGACGCCGCCCCGGAGATCGCCGAGGACTGCGTGGCCATGGTCGACGGCTTCGCCGCCGCGGGCCCCCGGCACCGGCGGGCCCGTCACGCCCGGGAACGCCAGGAGGACGCCCTCGCCCGCGCCGTGGAAGACGTACGCGGGCACGGCCCCCACCCCGACGGCCCCTTCGCCCCGTCCCGGCACGCCGCACTGGCCGGATCCCCCCTGGAGGCGGTCGCCGCGCACCGCGGCCCCGACGGAGCCCTGCTCGATCCGCGCACCGCGGCCGTCGAACTCCTCAACATCATCCGGCCGACCGTCGCCATCGCCTGGTTCGCCGTCTTCGCCGCACACGCCCTGCACCGCCATCCCGTACGGGGCGAAGAACTGCTCACCGGGGGCCCCGCGCAGGCGCGCGCGTTCGTCCACGAGGTCAGACGCTTCTACCCGTTCGTGCCCCTCCTCGGAGCCGCGGCCGCCCGCGACCTCACCTTCGCCGGCTCCGGGGTGCCGGCCGGGACCCTCCTCCTGCTCGACGTCTACGGCCATCACCACGACCCGGACCTGTGGCAGGCGCCGTACCACTTCGACCCGGGGCGCTTCCTCGGCCGCGAACCCGGCGACGAACTGATTCCCCAGGGCGGCGGCGATGCCCGGACCGGCCATCGCTGCCCGGGTGAGGACATCACGGTCTCCCTGCTCAGCGTCCTCGCGCCCGCCCTCGCCGAGCTGCGTTTCGCCGTACCGCAGCAGGACCTCTCCATCCCGCTGAGCCGGATCCCGACCCGGCCCCGCAGCGGATTCGTCATCGAGACCGCCCACCAGCCAAGGAGTCACCATGCCTCGCGGTTCCACTCCCAGGCGTGAACGCCGGTACGCACACATCCAGGGCCGGTACGCACACATCCGGGGCCGCTCCCGCCGGGGCCCGTACCGAGAGGCGGCGTCAGCGTCATGCGTGTCGTAGTGACCGGAGCGACGGGCAATGCCGGGACGAGCGTCGTGCGCGCCCTGGCGGACGACCCGTCCGTCAGCGACGTACTCGGCGTCGCGCGCCGCCTCCCGGGGCCGGCCGGCGCCTGGCAGGCCGGAGTGCGGTGGGCCGCCGCGGACGTAGGCCCGCAGGGCGCGGACCTCGGCGCGCTCTTCGAGGGCGCGGACGCCGTGGTGCACCTGGCCTGGAGGTTCCAGCCCACCCACGACCCGGTCGAGACCTGGGGCACCAACGTCCTCGGCAGCATCCGCGTGTTCGAGGCGTGCGCGCAGGCAGGCGTAGGCGTCCTGGTGCACGCCTCCTCCGTGGGGGCCTATTCACCCGGCCCTGCCTCGGACCGCCCGGTCGACGAGTCCTGGCCCACCCACGGATGGCCGGGCGCCGCGTACACCCGGGAGAAGGCCTACCTAGAGCGCTACCTGGACGGCTACGAGCTCACCCATCCGCAGATGCGGGTCGTCCGCATGCGCCCCGCCTTCCTGTTCAAGGCGACGTCGGCCTCCGAGCAGCGGCGGATCTTCGCGGGCCCGCTGCTGCCGTGGTGGCTGATCCGGCCCGGCCTGATCCCCGTCGTGCCCGAGGTCACCGGGCTGCGGTTCCAGGCATTGCACACCGACGACGCGGCCCGGGCGTACCTGGCCGCCGTTCTGCGGCCGGTCCGGGGCCCGTTCAACCTCGTGGCCGACCCGGTGCTGGACACGGCCGCCGTGGCGGGGCTGCTGCGCGCCCGTACGGTGCAGGTGCCGACGAGGACGGCGCGGGCGGTGCTGGCCGCCGGCTGGCGGATGCACCTGGTGCCGGCCGCCCCCGGCCTGCTGGACGCGGTGCTGCGGCTGCCGCTGCTCGACGCGGGCCGGGCCCGCGCCGAACTCGGCTGGGAACCCGCCCGCACGGCCACCGACGCCGTCGCGGCCTTCCTGGACGGGCTCCGGCACGGCGCCGGCCTGGACACCGCCCCGCTCGCCGGATCCGGCGCCGGCCGGGCCCGCCACCGCGACTGACGGCCTGCGCGAGATGCGTACGGATCGGTCCGGAGCTCTGCGGATGGTTCGCTACGGGAGGTTTCGGACCCCCTGCGGGCGGCAAGGCGCGGCGTATGGTGCGCATCGGATACACAATGATGACCGAGCAGGCCGGCCCGCGTGAGCTGGTGGACCACCTGGTGGGCGCGGAGCGGGCGGGATTCGACTTCTCCGTCATCTCGGACCACTTCTTCCCCTGGCTCGACGCACAGGGGCACGCCCCCTACGCGTGGAGCGTGCTGGGCGCGGCCGCGCAGGCCACCCGCGAGATCCCGCTGATGACCTTCGTGACCTGCCCGACGCTGCGCTACCACCCCGCGGTGGTCGCCCAGAAGGCGGCCACGATGCAGATCCTTTCCGGGGGCAGGTTCCGGCTCGGACTGGGATCGGGGGAGAACCTCAACGAACACGTCGTCGGGGCGGGCTGGCCCACCGCCCACGTCCGCCTGGAGATGCTGGAGGAAGCCGTAGGGATCATCCGTAGCCTCTTCGCCGGCGGCTACGTCAGCCACCACGGCACCCACTTCGACGTGGAGGACGCCAAGCTCTGGGACCTGCCCGAGCATCCGCCCCCGATCGGCGTGGCCGTGTCCGGACCCCGGTCCTGCCAGGTCGCCGGGCTCCACGCCGACCTGGTGATCGCCACCGAGGCGAAGCCGGAGCTGCTGAGGCAGTTCGACGAGTACGGCGGCGCGGGCAAGCCGCGGGTCGGCCAGCTCCCCGTCTGCTACGACCCCGACCGCGACGCCGCCGTCACCCGGGCGCACGACCAGTTCCGCTGGGCCCTAGGGGGCTGGGGGGTCAACGCCGAGCTTCCCGGCCCGGCCGGCTTCACCCAGGCCGCACAGCACACCCGCCCCGAGGACGTGGCCGAGGCCGTCCCCTGCGGAGACGACGTGGAGGTGTTCGTCGACGCCGTGCGTCCCTACGCGGAAGCCGGTTTCACCGAGGTCGCCCTGATCCAGGTCGGAGGCGACCGGCAGGAGCCCTTCCTGCACTGGGCCGAGAGCGAACTGCTGCCCGCGCTGCGGCAGTTGTGAGGACACCGCCATGACCAGCCCCACGCCGCAGGCCGAGCCCCGAGCAGCGCTCTTCGACGTCGACGGCACCCTGACCGACACCAACCACCTGCACGTGACGGCCTGGTGGGAAGCCCTGCGGCAGGCCGGCCACCAGGTGCCCATGCACGCCATCCACCGCGCCGTCGGCCTGCCGGGCGGCGACCTCCTGGACCACCTTCTGGGCGAGGACCGCGACCACTCCGAGGACGACCGGCTGAGCGCCGCCCACGACACCCTCTACGCCACCTGGTTCGACCGGCTACCCGCCCTGGACTCGGCCGCCGACCTGCTGCGGGAGCTGGCGGGCACGGGCTGGAAGGTCCTGCTCGTCACCTCCGCGAAGGACAACGAACTCAAGGCCCTGCGCCGGGCCATCGACGCCGACGAGGCCATCACGGACACCGCGACCTCCGACGACGTGGAGGAGGGCAAACCCGCACCCGACCCCGTCCTCCACGCCCTCGAACTGGTTGGAGTACCGCCGGAGCGCGCGGTGTTCGTCGGCGACACCGTGTGGGACATGAAGGCCGCCACCCGCGCCGGCGTCACCTGCGTCGGCCTGCTGTGCGGCGGCATCCCGCGGGGCGATCTGGAGGACGCGGGCGCCGCCGCCGTCCACCACGACCCCGCGGACCTGCTGGCCCACCTCGCCCACAGCCCGTTCGCCCGCAACGGGCCCGGGGCGTGGGAACCACCGGGCGAAGCCGCCGAGTGAACCCGCCGAGGTGCGCCGTGAACCGCCGTCCCGAACCCGTCCCGATACCGGAAGGGCTGAGCCCGCCGGAGCCGCCCCCCGGAGTACTGCCACGGGACCACACCCAGGCGATCCTGGAGACCACCAAACAGGTGGCCGCCCTGCTCAAACGGTCCGGGCGGCCCTTCGCCCTCGCCGGGAGCGTGGCCGCCTTCGCGCACGGGCTGCCGGCCCGGTTCCAGCACGACACCGACTTCTGCGTACGGGCCGAGGACGCCGACGTGGTCGTCCAAGCCCTGGAGGAGGGCGGCATCCAGATGCGCCGCGCCCCGGAGGACTGGCTGGTCAAGGGCCGTTCGGGCGGGGAGGAGATCGACCTGATCTTCGAGCTGGCCCGGCGGCCGGTCAGCACCGAGCTCCTGGAACGCGCGCACGTGAAGGCGGTGGACTCCGTATGGATGCCGGTCCTCGCGCCGACCGACCTCATGGACAGCCGACTCGCCGCGCTCTGCGAGCACTACTGCGACTTCGGCGACCTGCTGCCGATGGCGCGCATGCTGCGGGAGCAGATCGACTGGGAGCGACTGGACCGGGACCACCGGGAATCCCCCCTCGCGGACGCGTTCCTGCACCTCCTCGAGCGGCTCCACGTGATCGGGGACCGGAGCCCCGATCCGACGAAAGCGCAGGACACACCATGAAGTACGGCGAGATCGTGGAGTACCGCATGGAGCATTTGCGCGAGCGGCTGGCGCGCGAGGACATCGCGGAGCTCGGTGTGCGCGTCGAGCTGCGCGGCGGGCGCGCCGTCGTCCTGGGAAGCGTGGCCGCCGAAGAGATCCGGGCGGCCGTGCTGCGGATCGCCGCGGAGGAGCTGGCGGGCCTGGACTGGTCCGAGGACCTCACCGTCACCCGGTCCGGCCCGCCCGACCACACCGAGGAGCTGTCGTGATCCGGGTGGCGGCCGTCGGGGACATCCACCTCGGCGCCGGCAGCGCCGGGGTGCTCCGGCCGGCCTTCGACACGCTGGGCACCTGTGCGGACCTGCTGCTCCTGGCCGGGGACCTGACGAGGCACGGCACCCGGGAGGAGGCCCGGGTGGTGGCCGGCGAGGTGGCGGGCCTGCCCGTGCCCGTGGTCGCGGTACTCGGGAACCACGACTACCAGAGCGACCAGGAGACGGCCGTCGCGCACGAGCTGACCGCGGCCGGCGTCCACGTCCTGGAGGGCACGGCGGTCGCCCTCGACGTGGGCGGGACGCGCGTGGGCGTCGCGGGCACCAAGGGCTTCGGCGGGGGCTTCGCGGGGCGCTGCGGCAGCGAGTTCGGCGAACCGGAGATGAAGGCCTTCGTCCGCCTCACCCACCGCTGCGCCGAGGGTCTGGGGCGCGCCCTGCGGGAACTGCGGGACCAGGACTGCGCGCTGCGCATCGCGCTCACGCACTTCGCGCCCGTGCCGGACACCCTGGCGGGGGAGCCCCTGGAGATCTACCCGTTCCTCGGCAGCTACCTGCTCGCCGAGGCGATGGACGAGGAGGGCGCGGACCTCGCCGTCCACGGGCACGCGCACTCCGGCACCGAACACGGCATGACAGCCGGCGGGGTCCGCGTCCGCAACGTCGCCATGCCCGTGATCGACCGGGCCTTCGCCGTCTACCACCTCACCCCGCCCGACCGGCCGCAGGCGGACGGCACGGGGCCCCGCCGCTGATGACCCGGCCGCGGCTCCGCGGCACGGCAGCCGGGGTCAGGCCCTCCTGAAGCGGTCGTCGTCGTCCACCCGCCGCCAGCCGGCCGGGCTCACCGGCCGCGGTACCGTCCGCCCCGCGCGCAGCCATTCGAGTTCCAGCCGGTCGTAGATCGGCGAGTCGGACCGCACAGGATCCGCACTGAGCGGTCGTGGTGGCCCGGCCGTCGCCTCCGTAGCGAAATGCGTCTTCTGCATGCTGGAGCAACGATCCTGCTGCGCCCGGTGTGGCGGTGCGTGACCGCATCGTCACCTTTGCGTGACCACCGTGAGGGCGGCGACGCCTGCGGGGTCACCAGTGGCGCCTACGGGGCCACCAGTGCGGCGGGCTCCTCACCACCCAGGTCCAGGCGGAAGGGCGGGTACTCGTCCGTCATGAGCGAGGCGTACGCGCTCACCCGCAGCACCCACCGGTTGAGCCCGATCACCAGGTCGAACATGTCCCGCGGGTACGTCCCGGTGAAGGCCAGCACCACGACCGCGAACAGGGCGAGCAGGCCGATCAGCCCGCCGCCCCAGCAGCCGGCGTGCGGCGCACCGGTGAAGAAGCTGATGACGAGGTAGTGCGGAATGGCCAGCAGCCACCACTTCACCAGGACCAGGCCCCGGGAGAGACGCTCGGGGTAGGCGATGTCGAGCCGGGCCGGGTAGCCGGGCTCCGGGCCCAGGCTGAAGGGCGGGTACCGGTCGGTGCCCAGCGCGCCGTACGCGTAGTAAGAAACCCGCCAGGACCAGCGGAGCACGCCGACGTTGAAGTCGAACAGGGCACGCGGGTAGCGCTCGGTGAAGAGGATGGCGAAGAACGCGATCACACTGACCAGGAGGAAGGCGATCCAGAGGAAGGCCAGCACGACGTAGTGGGGGATCGCGAGGATCCACTTGACCAGCCACAGCCAGCGCGACAGCGGTGCGTCCAGCTCTGCCGTCACCCTGACCGGCCGGTAGGAGGCGGGCTGCTCTGTCATCGCGTTCTCCCAGTTCTCGGAGGTCGCTCCCCTCCATCATCCCGGCCGCCCCCGCCCTCCGCAGCCGGGAGCAACGGCGCCCGCAGCCGCAGCACCGCCGCCCGGGGCGCTCGCCGTGGCCGGGTTGGCGCAGTCCGTCATGCCGCCCGGGCCGGGGTGACCGAGGCTGAGGTCATGAGCCCTGCCCAGCCGAGTCCTCTGAGCACGGAACTGCGCCTGGCCCTGGCCATGCGCGGCGGAGTGAGCCTCGCCGTGTGGATGGGCGGATCCTGCTGCGAGGTCGCCGCCCTGCGACATCAGGAGGGGGTCTACGGGCCGCTCCTGGACGTCTGCGCGTACGAGGACGTCACGGTCGACGTCCTGGCCGGAACCAGCGCGGGCGGCCTCAACGGCGTACTGCTCGCCTGCCACCTCGTCTACGGGATGCCCTTCGGCCAGGGCGTACGCGACGTGTGGCTGGAGCTCGGCGACCTGGAATCACTGCTCCGCGGCACTTCCTTGCCGGGGAGGGTCCCCGATTCCCTGCTGCGCGGCGACGAAGTCTTCTACTCGCGTCTGCGGGCAAAGCTGGAGCAGCTGATCGCCGCCGGACCGACGCCGCCCGAGCCCCCCGCCGCGCTGCGCCTGATCCTGACGGCCACGCGACTGCGGCCACGCCCCGACCGGGTACGGCCCACCCTCGGACAACCCCTGCTGACGGGCCGGTCCCGGGCCTACTTCCGGTTCCGGCACCGGACCGTCGAGGACCCCTCGGCGCCCTTTCTGACGGACTTCCCCACCGATGGGGGAAAGGCCGAGGCACTGAACCGGCTCGCGTACGCGGCCCGCGCCTCGTCCTCCTTCCCGGGCGCCTTCGAACCGGCCCGGCCCGTGACCGGGATGCCGCCGACGGACGCCACGGAGCCGCCGCAACCCCCGAACCTGTGGGGCATCAGCAGCGAGACCGGCTACCCGGACCCGGCCTCCGGCGGCCGGGTGGAGCTGGTCGACGGCGGACTGCTGGACAACATCCCGGTGGCCTGGGCCCTGCGCGCCATCGCGGGATCACCGGCCGACCGCAGCGTGGACCGGTGGCTGCTCTTCCTCCAGCCGGTTCCGCCCTGTCCGGCCGTCCCCGAGGAGGCGGAGGACCCCGGCCGGGTCACCCGCCTGCTGCGCCTGGCGCTGAAGTCGTTCGCGGTCAAGGCCGGGGCGGAATCCCTGCTCGACGACGCCGCCGAGTTCCAGGCCGTCGAGGACACCGTGGCACGCCGCGAGGGCCTCACCGGGGTCCTGCCCGCCACGCTCGGCCACTGCGTCGAGGCGGCCACCGCCCGGCTGGCGTCCTACCGCGGCCTGGCGGGCAGCGCCGAGGCCCGCAGGCTGGTCCGGCTGCTCCAGGACCCCGTCGAGGTCACCGGCGCGGACCCGCTGCCGCTGCCCGGCGGCCCGGGCCCGCTCGACGCGCTGGACACGGAGGGCGGGGACCGCTCGGTGCCCTTCCTCGCCCGCGTGCGGTCCCTGGGGGACCACTGGGTCCTCCCCGAGGGCGCTTCCTTCGTGGCCATCCCGCGCGGGGGACGCTCGGCGATGACGCTCGCCCGCTGTCTGCGTCTGCTGCTGGAGTGGATCTGCGCGTTCGAGCGGAGCGGGCGGACCGGAAACCTGCCGTTGCTGACGGAGTGCCGCGCCCGCCTGTACGCGCACCGGCTCGCCGTCGCCACCTTCATCGCCGCCCGTGACCGGGCGGTCCTCCACGCCTTCACGACCGGACTCGCCGCCGGCACGCGGGATCCGCTCGTACTGATGGGCTGGGCCACCACGCGGCTGGACCTCGTACTGCCCGCGCCGCCGGCGGACGGCAGGTGGGACACCTGGGCGGCCCGGCTCGCCTGCAAGGCCGCAGACCCCGCGGCACCGTGCCCGGAGCCGCCCGCGGACGCCACGCCGGAACCCGCCGCGTACGCCACGGCGGATGCCGTCGCGGATGCCGACCCGGCGGCCACCGAGCCGCCCACGCCGGGCGACGCCCTTTACGCGTGCCTGTGGCAGAGCCTCGTAGAGCTCGGCCGGGACATCGGCCTGGCGATGTGCCCCGCCCCGGGCGGCCCGCCCCCCGCACCCCTCCCGGGGTTCGGGGCGCTCCACGAGGCCGCCGCGCTGGACACCGACGCCGTGCGGAACGTGCTGGCGGCCGCGGAAGTGCTGCTGGGGCCGCTGTACCCCGACCCGCTCGCCGAGCCGGTGTCCGTCGACTTCCACACCATCTCCGCGGCCGACACCAGCTGGGCCACCGAGCGCCTGCTCCACGCGAGGTCTCCGAAGGAACTCGTCGAGGGCAAGCTCAGCGGCAACCAGCTGAGCAACTTCTCCGCGTACCTCAGCGCCCGCTGGCGACTCGGCGACTGGACCTGGGGGCGCCTGGACGCCGCCGCCTCACTGGTGCGGGTCGCCGCCACCGACAGCCGCCTGGAGCGGGCGTTCGGGAATCCCGCCGACCCAGGGCTGTTCGACGAGGTCGCCGCCCGGCTCGCACCGTCCCTGGGCTGGCTGCCCGGGCAGCTGGGGGACGCAGCCGGCCCTAACGACGAAGCGGCGGCCACCACCGCCCTGGCTCGGCTCTGGGAGGACACCCCGGACGGGGCGGAGCCCTGGGACCGGCTGCGCCATCTGCTGACCCAGATCCGGCAGCGGGAGATCCTCGCGCAGGAGCTCCCCACGGTCGCCGCGCTGGTCCGGATGCCCGGCGGCGGCAACCGGCCCCTGGTCCCGCAGGACCCGCCGGAACCCGACTTCGCCACCGCCCTGAAGACCTTCGCCTCGATCGGCTCCGAGCGGCTGCCCTCCCTGCTGCGTGCGCCCGACCCCCGCCGGACGGCCCTGCGGGTGGGCCTCCTGGCCTGGCCGGCGCTCCAGCCGTCCGGGAAGCGGCTCGCCCGGCTGCCGCAGGCCGCGCTGGGACTGCTCAAGCCGTTCCTCTGCCTGCCGGAGGTCTTCGCGCTGGTCGCGCCGCTGTGGGCCGCGTTCGCGGCGTCACTGGCCTGGGTGGGCATCGCCTTCAGCGCCGGGTCCTGGTTCTCACCTCCGGGCCACACCGTCCTCATCTGCGCCTTCGCACCCGCCCTGGCGGTGGGCATGCGCATCCGGACCGCGGGGGAGGGTGTGCCCCGTGCCCTGGGACGACTGTGCCTGGCCTTACTGCCGGCCGTGCTCCTCGCGGTCCTGCTGTGCGTGGTGGCGGAGCTGTGCCCGGCCTCCGGCGCGGACGGACTCCCGCACCCGATGCGGTGGCTGATCGTGGGCGCCACGATGACGGCGGCCGCGGGCGCCGTCCTGTACGTCGGCTCGGACGGGGACACGCACTGGGAGGCCATGGCGGGCGTCGCGGTGGTGGCGGGGGTGCTCGCCTTCTTCCTGCAGAGCCGTGCGCCGGGGATGGGCCCCTGGTGGGCGGTCCTCATCCTCTACGCGGTCCTGGCCCTGGTGTCGACGGCCCTCAACTGGCTGCGCCCGAGGGCCCGGTGATTCGCGGTCGCTTTCACTGCGATCGTATCGATCGAATCGAGCTTTATGATTGATAGATCTTGACGATCGTAATCCGGCTTCATAGAGTCGGCGCGGCCTCACTCAGCCGCAAGGAGCACTCAGATGCCCGTTCGCCGCCCGCGAACCCTGCTCGCGATGGCCCCCGCACTGGGCCCCCGCCTGCTGGACGACGCGACCGCCCGCCGGCTCCACGAAGTGGCCGACCTGGACACGGACCTGATCGCCGACGACTTCGGCAGACCCGGGGCCGCCGCGGCGCTGGCGCAGGCCGAGGTGCTGCTCACCTTCTGGGGCGCGCCCCGCGTCGACGCCCGCGTACTCGCCGCCGCGCCGCACCTGCGGGCCGTCGTGCACGCCGCGGGATCCGTCAAGCACCTCGTCACCGACGCCTGCTGGGACCGGGGCATCACCGTGTCCTCCGCCGCCGAGGCCAACTCCGTACCGGTGGCCGAGTACACCGTCGCCATGGTCCTGCTCTCCAACAAACGGGTGCTGCAGCTCCGGGAGGAGTACCGCGCCGTCCGGGGCCGGCCTCACGACTGGCATCTGAGGTACGGCCACGCGGGCAACTACCGCCGCACCGTCGGCATCGTGGGCGCCTCCCGGATCGGCCGCCGGGTGATCGAGCTGCTGCGCCCCTACGATCTCCAGCTCATCCTCTACGACCCCTACGTGAGCGGGGCCGAGGCCGTCGCGCTCGGCGTCCGCAAGGTGGGGCTCGACGTACTGTGCGGGACGTCCGACGTGGTCAGCCTGCACGCGCCGGAGCTGCCCGAGACCCGGTCGATGATCGACCGCCGGCGGCTGGGGCTGATGCGCGACGGCGCCACGCTGATCAACACGGCGCGGGGGTCGCTGGTCGACGCGGCCGCCGTCACCGAGGAGCTGCTCTCGGGCCGGCTCCACGCGGTCATCGACGTGACCGAGCCGGAGGTCCTGCCGGCCGAATCCCCGCTGTACGACCTGCCGAACGTGCTGCTCACCCCCCACATCGCGGGCTCCGTCGGCAATGAACTGCACCGGATGGCCGGCTCCGCGGTCGAGGAGATCGCCCGCTACGCCGCGGGTCTGCCGTTCGCGCACGGGGTCCGCCGCGAGGAGCTCCGGCGTACCGCCTGACGCCGTGCGGCCCGCTCCGTACGCCGCGGCGGCCGAGGCTGGATGATCGTATTGATCAATTGTTCATATGCTCTTGACGTTCAATATGGCGGGGCGAATGATTCAACCCGTTCAGCCCACTCGCCAAGGAGCAGGTCAACGAAAGCTCAGTCCCTGCGTGCCTACGGTGCGGTCGCCGCAGCCGTGTCCCTCGCCCTGCTGACCTCCGCCTGCGCCGGATCCGACTCCCCGGCCTCGGCAGCCGCCGGGGACGAGGGCAAGCCCGTCACCCTCACGTACTGGACCTGGACCAGCGGAGCCGAGGCCGCGGCGGCCGCGTTCAACGCCTCGCACAAGGACATCCAGGTGAAGTTCTCCCAGATCCCCAGCGGCGCCGACGGCTACAGCAAGATCAGCAACGCGATCAAGGCGGGCGACGCCCCGGACGTGGCGACCATCGAGTACAGCATGGTCCCGGAGTTCGCCAGCCAGGGCTACCTGGAGGACCTCACCGCCACCTCCGGCGACCTGGTGAAGAAGAGCTTCCCGGCAGGGGTCCAGAACCTGGTGACCTTCGGCGGCAAGACCTGGTCCGTCCCCTTCGACGCCACCCCGCAGGTCTACTTCTACCGCAAGGACCTCTTCGAGAAGCACGGCGTGAGCGTCCCCACCACCTGGGACGAGTACCGCGCCGCCGCCGAGAAGATCAAGGCCGCCGAACCCGGGGCGCGCATAGGCAACTTCCCGACGGACACCCCGCTCCAGGCCACCCTCTCCTGGCAGGCCGGCGCCAAGTGGTTCCAGATCGAGGACGGCGCCTGGAAGCCGGAGATCGACGACGCCCCGTCGCAGAAGGTCGCCGCCTACTGGCAGGGGATGCTCAAGGACGACCTGGTCTTCAACTACGGCGCCGGGAGCCCGGAGGAGAACAAGTCCAGGGCCGACGGCACGACCGCCAGTGTCCTGGGTGCCTCCTGGAGCGCGGGCAGCATGATCGCCGCCATGCCGGACCTCAAGGGCAAGTGGGGCGTCGCCCCCGTCCCCCACTGGGGAACCCCGGCCAGCGGCATGTACGGCGGCACCAGCTTCGCCGTGACCAAGGGAAGCAAGCACACCAAGGCCGCCGCCGAGTTCATCAAGTGGGCGACCACCGACCCGGCGGCCATGGAAGCCCGGATCGGCGCCCTGAAGAGCCCCAGCAGCGCCCTGCCCGCGAACCCAGACATGGCCGCGGTGGCCGCCAAGGCCTTCGACACCTCCTACTTCGGCGGCCAGGACCTCTACAAGCTGACCGGGGACCAGGTCGCCACCATCGTTCCCGGATGGACCTGGGGCCCCGTCTGGGGGAAGGTCAACGCCGACTTCAAGGACGAGGCGGCCCGCAACGGCCTGTCGAGCGGCCTGGTCAAGGCCCAGGAATCGGCCCGGAAGGCGATCGAGAGCCGCGGCCTCGAGCTCGCCGACTGAGCTCTCAGGGGTGGCCGGGCCGGGCCCGGCCACCCCCTCGTCAGGAACACCCGCACCGCCAAGGAGCACCCCCGTGGCATCAACCTCCACCACCGCGGCGGCCGCCGCGAGCACCTCCCGGCGCGGCAGACGCGGCGCCCTGTTCCTCTTCCTCTCCCCGTTCTTCGTCCTGTTCGCCGTCGTGATCGTGGCGCCGGTGGCCTACGCGGGCTGGATGAGCCTCTTCCGGGAGCAGTCCTCGGGGCTCGGGTTCGGCGGGGTCGAGCGCAGCTTCACGGGACTGGCGAACTACTCGGCGGTGCTGGCCGATCCGGCCTTCCGCGCCTCCTTCCTGCACATCGCCGCGTACTGCCTCGCGTACATCCCGGTCATGATCGGCGGGGCGCTCGGCCTCGCCCTGCTGGTCGACTCGGCCTATGCCCGGGCCAAGCGGTTCTTCCAGCTCGCCTTCTTCCTGCCGCACGCCGTGCCCGGGCTGATCGCCGCGATCATCTGGATCTACCTCTACACACCGGGCCTCAGCCCGGTGATCGACTGGATCGACGCAGCCGGCGGCAGCTGGAACTTCTTCTCGCCCGGCAACTCCCTCTCGTCCATGGTCAACATCGCCGTCTGGCAGTGGATCGGCTACAACATGGTGATCTTCTTCGCCGCGCTCCAGGCCGTGCCCCGCGAGGTCATCGAGGCCGCCACCGTGGACGGAGCCGGAGCCTGGCGCACCGCCCTCGGGATCAAGGTGCCGATCATCCGTTCCTCGGTGGTCATGACCGTCCTGTTCACCTGCGTCGGAGCCGTCCAGCTCTTCACCGAGCCCCGGCTGCTCTCCGAAAAGGCGCAAGCCCTCGGCAACGACTGGTCGCCCACCATGTACATCGTCAGCAAGGCGTTCATCGACCAGGACTACGCGAGCGCGGCCGCCGCCTCACTGCTCCTGGCGCTCGTGGCCGGGGCGCTGTCCTTCCTGGTCACCCGGATCGGGAAGCGGTGGCAGGAATCATGAGCACGCGCACCGCGGCCCCGCACACCACCGAACCGGCCGCGACCGGCCCCACCCGCACCGCCGCCCCCGCGCCGCCGCACCGTCCCCGGACCCCGGCACGCCGGGCCTGGGCCTCGAAGACCGCCGTCAACGCCGTACTGCTCATGCTGGCGTTCTACACGCTGATGCCGGTCAGCTGGCTGCTCATCGCCGCCACCAAGAACCGCCGCGACCTCTTCGGCACCAACGGGTTCAGCCTCGGCGAGTTCAACCTCTTCTCCAACATCCACGAGGTGTTCACCCACGACGACGGCATCTACGGGCGCTGGCTGCTCAACACGGTCCTCTACGCCGTGATCGGCTCGGCCCTCTCCTCCCTGATCTCGGTCGCGGCCGGCTACGCCTTCGACAAGTACGAGTTCACCGGCAAGGAGAAGATCTTCGGGGTCGTCCTCGCGGGCGTCCTCGTACCGGGAGCCGTCCTGACCCTGCCGATGTACCTGCTCGCCTCCCAGGCCGGGATCACCAACACCTACTGGGCGCTGCTGATCCCCTCGCTGGTCAACCCCTTCGGCGTCTACCTCGCACGGGTCTTCTCCGAGGGCTACGTCCCCTACGAGGTGATCGAGGCGGCCCGCGTCGACGGCGCGGGCGACGTGCGCACCTTCCGCTCCGTCGTCCTGCCCATGCTCGCCCCCGGGTTCGTGACCCTGTTCCTGTTCTCCTTCACCGCGAGCTGGAACAACTTCTACGGCGCGCTGATCATGCTGAACGACAAGGACCTGTACCCGGTCAGCCTCGGCCTGCACATGTGGAACCTCTCGATCACCGAAAGCCCCGAAATGTACTCGCTGGCCATCACCGGATCGCTGATCGCCGTGATCCCGCTCGTGATCGCCTTCCTCTGCCTCCAGCGCTTCTGGCGCTCGGGCCTGACTGCCGGCGCGGTGAAGTAGCCGGGGAACCCGCCCGGCGGTTCGCGCGGCCCGTCACCTTCGGCCCGGCCGTCAGCCCAGCGCCACCCTGATCCGCTGGGTGGCACCGGCCTGCCCGGTGAGGTCCCCGAAGACGAGGGTCAGCGCCGGTCCCGTACCGGCGGAGACCACGGTGGCCGGGCGGGAGAGCACGGAGGCCACCGGGCGGTTCCAGGTCACGGTGAGGCCGGTCCGGGCCCGCATCGGATCGCTGACGCAGAGGGTGGCGGTGCCGTCGCCGTGCTCCCGGACCAGGACGCAGGCGGGCCCGTCGGCGGCGAGGGCGCCGGCGGTCCCGGCGAACCAGAAGTTGACGGCGGTGACACCGAGCGAGGCGACCCGGATGCCCTGCTGGTCGTTGTCGTTGGCGAGGAGCGTCACCCAGCCGGTGTCGGCGGCCCGCGCGGCCGTGGCCTGGGCGGTGGCCCCGGGCATCAGGACGTAGGAGCAGGCCGCTCCCGCCGGGTCGACCCCGTGGTCGAACCAGAGCGTCAGGTAGCGGCGGCTGACCGGGTCGGCGCTGCCCCCGGCGTTGATGGCGCGCCAGGAGCCGGTCCGGGCCTCCCGCAGCGCCTTGACCGTGGCCCCGCCGGGGAAGACGTACCCGCCGTGGCCGGCTATCTGCGCCCAGGAGGTTCCGTCCAGGGTGGCCGACCAGCCGAGCGCGCCGGACTGCGCGGCGCCGTTCACGGTGAGGGCCTGGGTGCCGCTCGCGCCGAGGTTGCGGTTCTCGACGACGGTCTCGGCCGCGAAGCCGTCGGAGCCCCGGACGGAGCCCGCGAGGCACACGATCGAATCGGCCAGGCAGAACCAGGACTTCTTCGCGTACAGCGTGCTGGACAGCCCGCGCACGAACTGGCCGATGGACGCGTACTCCCCGTCCGTGGCGCCCCCGACCCAGCTGACGTCCGGTCGCGGCAGGCCCCAGGCGCCGCCCTCCGCGTCCGCGAGGGGCTTGCGGGACACCGTGGTGCCGGGCAGCCGGTACGGGTCCACGGTGGGCCAGAAGGCGTCGGTGTACTGGCCGTTGGCGAAGGTGTTCCCCCACCACTGGAGCATGCCCGCCCCGGCGTGCCAGCCGCGCAGGTTCTCGCCGTTGCCCGTCTCGTACAGGCCCATCCGCTTGGAAGCCATGCTGATCGACGCCGCCCAGCCCGGCCGGCGGTGGACGGCCCGGTCCATGCTGGGGAACAGCCTGTGCCCGGTCGGTTCGGCGAGGGCGGTGACGGCGGGGTCGTCCTGCACGGCCTTGAGGCGGGCGAGGGCGGCGACGCCCAGGTCGGTGTCGGTGAGCACCGGGCTGTAGTAGTCCCGCTGCATCCAGCCCTTCACCAGACCGCGCCAGCGCCGCTCCTCCGCGCCGCTCGCGGCGGTCCCGAGCTGGGCGATGGCGGCGAGGGCGCCGTGGCCCCGGCCGTGGTCGCCGCCCTGGAACCCGTACGGGCTGCTCCTCGGGTTGCCCCGGCTGGTCGAGCGTCCGGACACCGCGTCCATCATCAGGCCGTTGAAGAGGAACGGGGCGAAGGACCCCTCCACGGAGTCGAGCACGATCTGCCGCCTGGGGTCGGTGACGGCCCAGGCGGAGCCGTTCAGCAGGGAGAAGAGGGAGGCCAGACCGCTGAGCAGCACCACGCCGTAGGAGCCGGTGTAGGAGAGGTAGGTGTGCTGGACGAAGGACCCGTCGGCGTAGAAGCCGTCCCCGGCCGTCACGAGCGGGAAGACCGGGGAGAGGGCGTCGCGGGCGAGTGCGATCTTGGCCGCGTTCTTGCCGAGGATGCCGCGCAGGGCCAGCGAGCGGCACAGGTCCACCCGGTTGGCGCCGGTACTGGTGCCGGTGTAGGCGGCGACCGAGGAGTCCGGTACGAAGCGGTCCACGGCGGCGAGGTAGTTGGCGAGCTGCGCCGCGGAGAGCTGGTCGTAGAGGATCGTGCAGGTGTCCAGCAGGCTCTGCGGGGAGCCGATCTGGAAGTCCCACCAGTTGCCGAACTGGTTCTTCGCCGGGTTGTAGACCTGCTGGTGGAGGTGGTCGAGACCGGCCTTGATCCCGGCGGCCAGCGCGGGGTCGCCGGTCAGTCCGGTGCCGGGCTGGGCGTACGCCTGGGCCATCGTGCCCAGCCGGGAGTAGCTGCCGGTGATCGAACTGGACACCGTCAGGGGCAGGTCGGGCCAGAGCGAGCCGGTCACGGCCGCCATGGTGGCGCGGTGTTCGGCAGCCTGACTCCCCATCAGCGCCAGCTTCCCGGCGAAGGGTTCGGCCGCCGGGTCGAACCCGCTGCCCAGGACCGTCGCGCGCCAGGTCGCGCGCAGGGTGTCGTACGCGTCGCCCGCGGCGAAGGCGGTACCCGTCGAGGAGATCGTGGTCAGCAGTGCGGCGCTGCCGGAGAGGTGGAGGAAGGAACGGCGGGACCAGGGCGTGGACATGGAGCCTCCAGAAACTGGGGCGCGCGGGGGTGGGAGGGGGGTGCCCCGCTGACCGGGTTTCTAGCACGCATATGAATGAGCGCTCAAGAGGCGCGTAAGAATCGCAACTCGGGTGAGCGTATTGATCGATCGCTCTGTTTGTTGCTCCTTCGCTCCTGTTGCTCCTGTTGCTCCTTCGCTCCTGCTGCTCCTGCCGCTTCGGTTGCTCGCCGGTCACAGCCGGACGGCCTCGACGGTGCGCCCGCGCCGGGCCCGCTCCGCGGCCAGTACGGTCAGGTGGCTGATCAGGGACTCCCGCGGGCCGGAACGCACCAGACCCGGGTCGGCGGTGGCGACCGCGCGGACGAAGGCGTCCATCAGCCCCGCATCCCCGCCTCCGTGTCCCCCGGCGGCGTCCATCGCCCCCGCGGCGGCGGGGCTGAGGACCTCCTCGGTGCGGGTCAGGAAGTCGTAGACCCGCAACTGCCTGCCGTCGCCCCGGAGTTCGCCGCGCGTGCCGAAGACCCGGGTCTGGCGGTCCGCCTGCTCGGTGAACGCGGTCATGGTGAAGGTGGCGGTGGCCCCGGAGGCGAACTCCAGCGCCACCACCTGGTGGTCGACCACGTCGTTGTCGCAGGCGTAGACGCAGCGCCCGTACGGGCCCTCCCGCAGCGCGGTCTCCAGGGCCCGCGGGGTGAACTCGTCGATCACCACGCTCAGCGGCCAGCCGTGCCGGCCCTGGGCGAGCCGGTCGCCGTAGTCGCGGGTGGCGGAGTACGGGCAGGTGGTCTCCACCGTGCAGTCCAGACAGCGGTCGGCGGCTCCGGCGGGCCGGTTCTCGGTCCGGAAGTGGGAGAGGCGGCCGAAGCTCGACACGCGCGCCGGGGGCCCGCCGAGCACGTACTGGAGCCAGTCCAGGTCGTGGCAGGACTTCGCCATCAGCATGGTGGTCGCCTCGTCCGCGCGGCGCCAGTTGCCGCGTACGAACGAATGCGCCTGGTGCCAGAACCCGACCGGTTCAAGGTGCTGCACGCTGACGACGTCCCCGATCCGGCCGGAGTCGAGCACCTCCTTCAGGGCCCGCGTGTAGGCGGTGTAGCGCAGCACGTGGCCGACGGAGAGGATCACCCCGGCGTCCTCCACCGCGGCCACGATGCGCCGGCACTCGTCCTCGGTCAGCGCCATCGGCTTCTCGAGCATGATGTGGTAGCCGAGCGCGGCGAACGCCAGGACCGGCTCCAGGTGTTCCCGGTCCAGGGTGCAGATCAGCACCGCGTCCGCGACGCGTCCGCGCGCTGCCAGCTCCCGCCAGTCGGCCACCACCGCTCCGGGCGCCAGGGCGTGGTCCGCCGCGAACCGGTCCCGCCGGACCGCGCGCGGCTCGGCCACCGCGACGACCCGGGCCCGCTCCGGGTGCGCGAGCGCCCAGCGCGCGTGCGCGGACCCGCGGTCCCCGGCACCGACGACCGCAAGAGTGACTCCGGAAGGCATCCGTTCCCCGTCCCTGTTCGCTGTCCCGGCGCACCCGGTACGGGGCGCGAGGCTAGCGAGCACGGACGCCCCGGACAAGACGGAACGGAGGAGTGCCGCGGGGTGAACGGACGTACGGATGCCGGGGCGTTCGGACGCACCGGCGGCGGTCAGCGCCCGAACAGGCGGAACAGCCCGCCGCCGTCAGCCCGCCGTCCCTCCCGCACCGCCTGGCGGAAGTCCGCGCGGGTGTCGATCAGTTCGTCGACCAGCCAGCGGGGACCGCCGAAGCCGATCTGGAGGCGGTGCAGCAGGGGTTTGACCAGCGCCAGGGCCCGGGCGGGATCCCCGGCCTCGCCGATGCTGCGGACCACCCGGTAGCCCACCTCCACGTCGCCCTCCTCGACCAGGCCCTCCAGGTCGGGGAAGAGCCGTGCGTACAGCGCTGCGGCGGCGGCGAAATCACCGACCAGCCAGGCGTCGTGCGCCAGCCGGCGCCATACGTCGAGCAGCACCGGGCTGTCGGCGGGCAGGCCCCGTTCCAGATCGGGCAGCAGCGGTCCCAGCCAGGCGCGCTGGCTCTCCGCCCGCTCGGGGGTGCGCGGGTCCCACTGACCGTCGAGGGCGCCGTTGCCGCGGTGCAGGGCCTTGGCGAGGTGGTACCGGGCGGTCAGCGTGACGGGGTGGAGCGGTCCGAGCACCCGGCCCGCCTGTTCGATGATCTCGCGGAGCTCTCCCTCGTGGCGGCGCCCGTCGCCGGGGCCGCGGGCCGCCGCCTCGCCGGTGGACGTGGCGCGCGCGGTGATCGTGTCTGGGTGTTCGAGGCCGAGGACCCGCATCATCCTGGGCAGTACGCGTTCCAGTTCGGCCCCGGAGCGGCCGCGTACGGCCATGGCCCGGTGGTAGGCAGCCCGTACCGTCAGTGGGTCGTTGGCGCCGAGTTCCTCCGTCAGGTCGGTGACCAGGGCGCCCAGTCGTTCCGTCTGGTCGGCCGGGGCGTCCTCCACCAACTGGGCGAGCCGGCGGCGCAGCAGGGTCCGTACCGGGTCGTCGGCCGACTCCAGCAGGGTGCCCGGTACGGTCGGCGGGTAGGGCGGCGGGGCCGGCACCCGCGGTGCCCCGCCCGCCGGTGCGGCGTCCATGTCTGTCGATTCCGGCTGCCGGTCCCGGACGATCGCCGCCAGCCGTGCGGTCACCTCGCGGGCGTTCGCGGGGCGGTGGCGCGGGTCCTTGGCGAGCAGGTCCAGTACGAGCGGGTCGAGCGCGGCCGGCAGCCCCGGGCGGAGCGAGCTGGGGGCGGGCGGCGCGGCCTGGAGGTGCTGGCCGAGAGCCTCGTACATGTCGCGGGCGGTGAAGGGGTGGGTGCCGGTGACGAGTTCCATGAGCACGCAGCCCAGGGCGTACAGATCGGACCGCCCGTCGACGGGGACCCCGCCCGCGCCACCGGTCCAGCGCTCGGGCGCCATGTAGGGGAACGAGCCGATGACCATGCCCGTGGCCGTCAGATCCGTCCCGGAACCGCCCTGGGCCTTGGCGATGCCGAAGTCCAGGACCTTCGCCACCCGGCCCTCGGTGATCATCACGTTGGCCGGCTTGACGTCCCGGTGGACGACTCCCGCGTCGTGCGCGGCGCCGAGAGCCGCGGCGACCTGCATCGCCCAGTCCAGGGCGTCGGCGAGCGGCGGTACCCCGCCGGCCAGGACCTCGGCGAGACTGCGGCCCTGGAGCAGCTCCATCACCAGGAAGACAGCGTTCCGTCCGGCGTGCCGGGTGCGGCCGAAGTCGTGCACGGTGGCGATGTTGGGATGGGCGAGGTTTCCGGCGAGGCTCGCCTCGCGCTCGAACCGGCGCGTGTCCTCAGGGGTTTCGGGATAACCGATCTTGACCGCGACCCAGCGGCCGACCCGGCTGTCGCGGGCCCGCCACACCTCGCCGAATCCACCCCGGCCGAGCAACTCGTCCAACTCGTACCGGTCTTCGATCAGTTCCCGCACCCGCTCGGCCCCCGTATCCCCGTGATCAGCGCCTCCGCCAGGAGCATTATCCGCGACCCCGCGGGGGCGGGCCGAGGGGCGATGGGCGGAGGTGATGCAGGAGCCTTGCAATTCGTCGACTCTGCGGACGATCCGGGCGGCGGGATGTATCGTCACGGCCAGGGCCTCGCCGCAACCCCCGTCGGCGAGGCCCTGCCCCGACCCTGCTGCCCGGCCGCCGTGGCGGCGGGCTCCTGACGGCCCAGAGCGCTTCCAGCCGGGCCGTGCCGCTACCCTGCGGACCCGGCACGAGGGCCCCCTCCGTCACCTTCCGCTCACCGCTCCCGCAAGGGTGGCGCACGCATCCCGCCCCAGGGCAACGGTATTGGGCCACGGGCCTTGTGCGGGGGCCTCCAGGCGGGCAGGCTCGGGGCATGAACACAGCTAGGCACGCCAGTGAACAGCTGATGAGTTGGCCTGCGCTCAGCGAAGGCCGCCCGGCGTGTGGCGCCGGACTCGGACTGAACGCCGGCTCGCGGGAGATCGTCCACTTCCACGGGACACACGAAGCCGATGTGCACCTCACCCGTCCCATGATCACAAAACTCCGGCCGGCCCTCGCCGGCTCCACGGCCATCCGGCTGTCCACCGGATCGGACTGGGTGACGGTGCGTCTGGAGATCAGCTCCGACGTCGACCTGCTGGCCACTCTCGTCAGCGCCGCACTCCAGGCGGCCACCCGGTCCGCGCACGACGCGGCCGAGAACGGCGGGCGGCCGGACCCCTGCACGCACCAGGGCAGCCGGGTCGTCGTGGGAGCCGCCTGAGTCCAGGCCCGAGGCCGGGTTCAGCTGCCGGACGCGAAGGCGAGGATGCCGGGGACCGCCTCGCGCAGGCTCGTGAAGTGGCGGTGCACACCCTCCACCGCCACGGGCGCGTTGACGCCCCATACGGTCATTCCGGCGCGCAGCCCTGACCGCACACCGGCGGGGGCGTCTTCGACGACCAGGCAGTCACCGGGCGCGGCGCCGAGCCGTTCGGCGGCCAGCAGGTAGGGGACGGGGGAGGGCTTGCCCTCCGTGATGGAGGCCGCGTCCACGACGACCTCCGGGACCGGCAGGCCGGTCCGGGCGAAGCGTCCGCGCACCCGGTGCCCGTAGTTGGAGGTCACCAGCGCCCAGGCTCCCGACGGCAGGGCGCCGAGCAGCTCGGACGCGCCGTCGAACGCCGCGTAGCTGCCGGACCGGACGTCCTCGTCCTCCAGCTCGTGCAGCGCGGCGAGGCACTCCTGCGGATCCCGGCCGGGCAGCACGTGGGCGAAGGTCTCCACCGGCCGTGTCCGCAGTGCCACCTCGTAGACCTCGTCCGGGTCCAGCCCGTGGCGCCGCGCCCACACTCCCCAGACCCGGCGCTGGTTGTCCACCGCGTCCATCAGCGTGCCGTCGACGTCGAAGAGGACGTACTTCGGGTGGGGGCCGGTCCGAGGCCGGGGTGCGGGTTCGTCGATCATGTCCCGATCATGCCAGCAGGCCCCACCGGCGCCGGGCTCAGGTGCCGGGCTCAGGCATCGGGCTCAGGCATCGGGCCTCCGCGGCGGCGGGCGCGACGCCCGTGGCCCCGCGGCCACCGGCTGCCCTCTGCCGCGTGCGGCGTGACAATGGTGGTGAGGGATGCGCCTGCCGCTGTGGAGAGGCGGGTCGGTGAGGTGCCGTACATAGCTGTGACCGCCCTGAGCCACGTCGGGCTGATCCGTGAGCACAACGAGGACAGCCTCGTCGTCGGCCCGTGGACGCTGTGCGCGACCGTGACCCAGAACCCGCAGACCCTCGTGTTCCCCCTGGGCAGGCCGCTCGTCGTCGCCGTCGCCGACGGGCTCGGCGGGCAGCCGGGCGGCGAGGTGGCCAGCGCGCTCGTCGTCCGCAGGATCTCCACCCTCGGGGCCGCCCTGGACGGCGCGGAGGCCCTCGGTGACGCACTGGACGTGTGCAATCGCGAGCTGTACGCGGCCGCCGACGGCCGGCCCGAGCTCGCGACCATGGGGACCACGGTCGCGGGGCTCCTCGTACTGGCGGAGTCGCTGCTGGCGTTCAACGTCGGCGACAGCAAGGTGTACGAGGTGACGTGGGAAGGCCTGCGCCAGCTGAGCGTGGACGACAGCCCGCCGCCGGAGCCGGGACGGCGCACCACCTCGGTCGTCACCCAGACGCTCGGCGGAACCCGGGGGTTCAGCCCCGTCGTGCCGCATGTCAGCACCCGGGAGTTGTCCGTGGGCGGACGCTACCTCGTGTGCAGCGACGGACTGACCGACCCGGTCCCCGACGAGGCGATCGACAGCCTGCTGGCGGTGCACGACGACGGCAAGGCCGCCTTCGAGCTGTGGAAGGCCGCCATCGAGGCCGGCGGCCCCGACAACATCACGCTCGCCCTGGTGCGCATCGGCGAGTAGCCGGGCGCCGCCCGGTCGCCGCCCGGGCGACGGCGTACGTCGCGGGCAAGTCCTCGGCGCTTCCTCCCTCTTGACGTTGACAGGGTCCTCCGGGCGTGCCCTACAGTAGAAAATGTAACACTCGTTCAATGTCTTGCGATCGTTCAAGTTGTTCAGACCGAACGGAAGGGCCCTGACGTGGCCAACGTCTACCGAGAGCTGTTCCGCGCACCCGGATCCGTGGCCTTCTCGGCCGCCGGTTTCGTGGGGCGCATGCCGATCTCCATGACCGCGATCGGCATCATCACGATGCTCAGCCAGATGCGCGGCGAGTACGGGCTCGCCGGAGCCGTGTCCGCGACCTTCACCCTCTCCACGGCCTTCTTCGGGCCGCAGATCTCCCGCATCGTCGACCGGAAGGGGCAGAGCAGGGTGCTGCTCCCCGCGACCGGGGTCAGCGTCGCCTCCATGGGCGTCTTACTGCTCTGCGCGCGCTACGACGCCCCCGTGTGGAGCCTGTTCGTCTTCGCCGCGCTCGCCGGGACCCTGCCCAACATGGCGGCGATGGTGCGCGCCCGCTGGACCCACGTGTACCGGGACTCGCCGCGCCTGCACACCGCCTTCTCACTGGAGTCGGTCGTCGACGAGATGACCTTCGTCGTCGGGCCCGCGCTGTCGGTGGCCCTGTCCACCGCGCTGTTCCCCGAGGCCGGACCGCTGGTCGCCGTCGCCCTGCTGGCCGTGGGCGTCCTGCTGTTCGTACCGCAGAAGCGCACCGAACCGCCCGTGCACGCCCCCGCCGACGTCGCCTCGGCCGGCGGCTCGGCGATCCGCAACGGCTCCGTACGCATCCTCGCGCTGCTGCTCGTGGCCGGCGGCGCCATCGTCGGCACCGTGGACGTGGTCAGCGTCGCCTTCGCCGAGGAGCGGGGCGCGCCGTCGAGCGCGGGCATCGTGCTGTCCGTCTACGCCGTCGGCTCCGCGCTCGCCGGACTGGTCTTCGGCGCGCTCGACACCAAGGTGCCGCTGCCCCGGCTGCTGCTGCTCGGGGCCACGGGCACGGCGCTGACGACCCTGCCGCTGCTCCTCGTCGGCAACATCGCGACGCTCTCCGTCGCCGTCTTCTTCTCCGGCATCTTCTTCGCCCCCACCATGATCGTCGTCATGGGCATGGTCGAGAAGAGCGTGCCGCCCGCGCAGCTGACCGAGGGCATGACCTGGGCCATCACGGGACTCAGCGTGGGCGTGGCGCTCGGCGCCGCCGTCTCCGGGAACATGGTCGACGAATTCGGGCCCCGCGGCGGCTTCTTCGTCGCCATCGCGGCAGGCGCCACCGCCCTGCTCCTGGCCCTGTTCGCCCGGGGGCCGCTGACCCGGCGGCTGGCCGGGCGTCAGGAGGCGGCGCCCGCCGGCGCCGGGGCGGCCGGGACCGCCGATGCGGCCCGGGCGACCGAGGTGCGTTCGTGACCGGCGGGTATGGTCTGGAGCGGACGGTCGGGCGCAGGGCGGGAGTGACAGTGGGCGAGACGGTGGGTGAACCGACCACGGACGGCCGCCGCCTGAAGGGCGAGCGCCGCAAGCGGGAGCTGATCGACGCCACCGTGCAGGTCGTCGCCCGCGAGGGCGTGGCCGGGGTGAGCCACCGGGCCGTGGCCCGCGAGGCCGGCCAGCCGCCGACCGCCGCCGCGTACTACTTCAAGAGCATCGACGACCTCCTCACCGCCGCCCTCACCCGCTGCATGGCCCAGGACGCCGCGCGGATGCGTGCGCTGACGGACGGCACCGGCGGCGGCCCCGGGGGCCTGCGGGCGCTCGCCGAGCTGATGTCGGCCGTGGTCGCCCGGCCGGACCACCTGCTCGCCGAGTACGAGCTGTACCTGCTCGCCGCCCGCCGCCCGGAGCTGCGCGGGCCCACCCAGGACTGGCTCGATGCGATCGCCGAGTTCGGGCGATGTCATACGGACGACCCGGTCCGCCTGCGGATCCTCAGCGGGGTCATGGACGGCCTGCTGATGCAGGCGCTGCTGACCGACACCCCGCCCACGGCGGACGAGTTCGAAGAGGTCCTGCGGGCCGTCCTGCTCTGACGCCGCCGCGAGGGGTACGGCGGCGCGCCGAGCGGTTCGCCGCTCCGGCCCGCCCCGGTCTGCCCGGTCCCGGCCCGGCCCCGGTCCTGTTCCGCGGTGACCCGGCGCGGCAGCTGCCGCGCCCCGAGCCCGGCGGGCCGCCGCCGTACCCCGCCGTGGCCCCGCGGCCCCGATGGCCGGTCCCCGCCCCTCGCTCTCCATATCGAGCCGCGCCCTTCGGCGCGTTTTTGTACCATGACGCCAGTTCAAGTAAGGAGCAAGCCTTGTTAACGGAACTTACACAACGGCATCTCCCGTTGATTTCAAGGGCGCACGAGGTGCTGCGCAGCCGCGAGCACTGGTCCCCCTACCCGGAAGATCCGGCCGCGTACGGGGACCAGGGCGCCGCCGAGGGCGAGCGGGCCTTCCGGGAGCGCCTCGGCCGCCCCTTCGCCCTCGACCAGCCCGGCCGGGACGCAACCGTGGGTCCCGCCGCCGAGGACGGCGGCGAGGTCTCCCCGTACGGCTTCCCGCTCGGCATCTCCTACCCGCACAGCGACCCGGCCGTCCTGCTGCCCGCGATGCGCGCGGCGATGCCGCCGTGGCGCGCGGCCGGGCCCGACGCGCGGGCGGCCGTGTGCGCGGAGATCCTCGCCAGGCTGGCCTCCCGCAGCCACGAACTGGCCCGGGCCGCCATGCACACCAGCGGCCACAACCCCGTGATGGCCTTCCACGCGGGCGCCGCCCACGCACTCGACCGCGGGCTGGAGGCCGTGGCGCAGGCCCACGCCGAGCAGACCCGGCTGCCCGCCGCGCTGACCTGGCGCAAACCACTGGCCGATGGCCGGATCTTCGCGCTCGACAAGTCGTTTTCCGCCGTTCCCCGGGGCATCTCCCTGCTGGTGGCCGGCTCCGTCTTCCCCACCTGGAACGGCTACCCCGGCCTCTTCGCCTCCCTGGCCACCGGCAACGCCGTCCTGGTCAAACCGCACCCGCGCGCCGTACTGCCCCTGGCGCTGACCGTCCGCACCGCACGCGAGGTGCTGATCGAGGCCGGCTTCTCCCCGGACCTCGTCGCCCTCGCCCCCGAACGGCCCGGCGAGGCCCTGGCGAAGCGGCTGGCCGTACACCCCGACGTCGCCATCGTCGACTACGCCGGCACCACCGCCTTCGGCGGCTGGCTCACCGCCAACGCGACCCAGGCGCAGGTGTACACGAGCACCTCGGCCGTCAACAGCCTCCTCGTGGAGTCCACTCCGCACTACCGCGACATGCTCGACAACCTGGCCTTCAGCCTCGCCCTCTACAGCGGACAGCTGTGCACCAGCCCGCAGAACATCCTGGTGCCCCGCGACGGCATAGCCACCGACCAGGGCCACAAGACCTTCGACGAGGTCCTCGCCGACCTCGGCGCGGCCCTGGACCGGCTGCTCGCCGACGACGCCGCGGCGGCCGCCGTACTCGGCGCGCTCTACGCCCCGCACGTGCGCGAACGCGTCGAGTTCGCCGACTCGGGCCGGCTGGGCACCGTCGCCCACCACACCCGCGCCGTGGTCCACCCCGACTTCCCCGACGCGGTCGTGCGCACCCCCGTACTGCTCCGGCTCGACGCCGCACGCGACCGGGACCGGGTGACCCTCGCCGCCGAGTGGCCGGGACCCGTCGTCCTCGTCGCAGCGGTCGACTCCGCCCGCGCCGGGGTCGCACTGATCGCCCGTACCGTCCGCCACAGCGGCGCCCTCTCCGTCGGCGCGTACACCACCTCCCCGGACGTGGAACGGGCCCTGGAGGACGCGTGCGCCGACAGCGGGGTCATGCTCTCGCTGAACCTCACCGGGGACTGGTACCTCACCCAGTCCGCCGTCTACTCCGACCTGCACGGCACCGGCCTCAACCCGGCCGGAAACGCCAGCTACTGCGACGCCGCCTTCGTCGCGAACCGCTTCCGCACCGTCGCCGTGCGCCGCAAGGCCGCCGACGGCTTCATGTGACCCGGAGGTCGTCCGTGTTCGTCACCTCACTCGACCTTCCGCTGCGAGGACGCGAGCGCGAACTCGCCCACATCCGCGACGTCCTGGTGCACGGCTGCACCGAAGGGAGCGCCCTGCTCGTCATCGAGGGCCCGCCGGGCTCCGGCAAGACGAGGCTGCTGCGCTCGTGCGCGACCATGGCACAGGAGATGGGGTACGCGATGGCCGACCGCCCGACCACCGGGCGACGGGACGACTCCCCGCGCCCCCGGTACAAGCACGGGCCGTTCACCCGGCACGGACTGCGCTCCGGCCTGGGCCTCGGCCGGGCGCACACCGGCCCGCCGCTGCTGCTCCTGATCGACGAGGCCGACCGGCTCGGCGCGGAAGCCCTGGAGACCCTGCTGGCCAGGCGGGCCGGCCTGCACGGCCACCACGCGGTCTCGGTGGTCGCCCACCGCAGCGGCAAGGGCCCCGAGTCCATCGGCGCGGTGCTCGCCACGCCCACCGGCCGCCGCGACCGGCTGACCCTCTCCCCGCTGGCGCCCGCCGCGTCGGCCCTGCTCGCGGCCGACGTGCTCGGCGTGCCCGCCGCGCCCTCCCTCATCGAACTCGTCGACCAGGCCGAGGGACTTCCCCGGCTGATCGTCGCCCTCCTGACCGGACTGCGCGAGGAGCAGGGCCTGCGCATCGCCGACGGCGAGGCGCACCTCGCCGGCCGAGGGCTCCCGCAGAGGGTGCGGGCGGAGGTCGCCGCCACGATGGAGACCTTCTCGCCCGACTGCCGCCAACTGCTGCGCATGGCCGCCGTCCTCGGGCGGGAACTGGAGTACGAGGTGCTGGCGCCGATGCTGCGCACCTCCCCCTCGGGGATGGTCCAGCTGATGGACGAGGCCGTCGCGACGGGCGCCGTGCACAGCGACGGCGTACGGACGGTCTTCCGCAGCGAACTGCTGCGCCGCCTCATCGCGGGCTCGGTGCCCGCCTCCCTCAAGCGGGCGCTGCTGCGGGAAGCCCAGGAGGCGCGCCGGCCCCGGGTGCCGGCGGCGCGCACCGCCGCACCCGGGGGCGGGCCCGGACCCGGGTACCAGAGCCGGCCCGGGAGCGTGCCGCTGAACGACCGGCAGAGCGCCGTCGTCCGGCTCGTGGCGGAGGGGCTGACCAACCAGCAGATCGCCCACAGGCTGGAGGTCTCCCCGCACACCGTCAACTACCACCTGCGCAAGCTGTTCCACAGCTACGGCGTCCGCTCGCGCATCGACCTGCTGCGGGCCGTGGAGCGGCAGCGGGAGGCCGCTCCACGGCTCACGGGGTGAGGACCAGCCCGCCCGCCCGGGTCCTCCGGGCGGCCGGGCTCAGCCTGCGGCCGGCCGCAGGTAGCGGTCCAGTGCGTTGTCCGGCAGCAGCCTCGCCAGGGCCACCAGCCGTTTCACGTCCGTCCCGACCCGGTAGCGGGTCCTGGGCCGGGCGTCGGTCAGCGCTCGGCGCACGCTGTCGGCCGTCACTGCCGGGGTGGTCCGGCTGGCCCGGGCCGCCTGCTCGCTCTCGTACAGGAAGCGGTTGAACCGGATGCGGTAGAGCTCGGCCAGCTCCCCGGGCATGCCGTCCAGCGCCTCCCGGCCCAGCCCGGTGACCTTGTCCCAGATCGGCGTCAGGACGGCTCCCGGCTGGACCACGCTCACCGCGACCCCGAACTCCCGCAGCTCCCGGCGCAGTACGTCGCTCAGCGCCTCCTTGGCGAACTGGGCAGACGCGTACGCGCCGAGGTACGGCAGGGCCACCGTCCCCAGGCCCGAGGTGACGTTGACCAGGCGGCCCTGCGTCCTGCGCAGCTGCGGGAGGAAGGCCTGGGTGACGGCGAGCTGGCCCACCACGTTGGTGTCGAACTGCCAGCGCAGCCGCTCGGGCGTCACGCACTCCAGCGGGGCCGGCACGCACACCCCCGCGTTGTTGACCAGGCCCCACAGGCCCTGCCCGCCGGTGTCCCGGTCGATGCGGGCGGCGGCCTCGCGGATCTGCCCGGCATCGGTGACATCGACCCGTACGGCCCTCAACAGGCCGTCCGGGGAGGCCTCCTCCAGCTCCTTGCCGGCGCCCTCGTCACGCACTCCGGCGAAGACCCGGAAGCCCACCCGGTCCAGGTGCAGCGCGCAGGCCCGGCCCAGGCCGCTGGAGGCCCCGGTGATCAGGACGGCACGCCCGTGGGGCGCGAGGGGCTTCCTACTGGGTGCGGGCATGGCCGCTCTCCTCCACGGTGGCAGGGGCAGGGGCAGGGGCAGGGGCAGGGACGGGGGCAGGGAAGGGCGCGGTGCGGCGGCCGGCGCCGGGGAAGGACAGCGCCCCCTCCAGCGTCGCCACGAGCTTGCGCTCGGGCATGAAGCGGAAGTACGCGTCGCGCACGGGCCGCCGCACCGGGTTCTCGGACTGCTCGAACTCGCTGATCGAACGCGAGGCGGCGACCATGCCCCGTGTCCGCTCGCGCCGTTCGTCCTCGTAGCGGCGCAGTGTCCGCGGCACGTCGGTGGCGTCGCCCAGGTGCCGGGCGAGGACGGCGGCGTCCTCCAGCGCCATCCCGGAGCCCTGGCCCAGGCTGGTCAGCATGGGGTGGGCCGCGTCGCCGAGCAGGGTCACGGGCCCCCTGCCCCAGCGTTCGAGGAACACGCGGTCCCGGGAGGGCACCGCCAGGATCGCCTCGGGCGGGGTGACGTCGATGGCCTGCCCCACCTCCTCGGCCCAGCCCGCGAAGGCCGCGGCCACCCCCTCCTTGCCGCCCCGCCAGTCGGCGGACTCGTGGGCGGGCATGTTCTTGGTGCCCCACCAGTAGAGGAGCCCGTTGCCCATGTCGACCATGCCGAAACGCCGGCCGCTGCCCCAGTAGTGCGTCACGGAGCCCGGCGTGAACCGCGGGTGGCTGAAGGGGGTCAGCGCGAGCCAGCAGATGTAACCGCTGTCCCGCGACTCCTCCGGGCCGCCCACCAACTGCCGCCGGACCGCCGAACCGAAGCCGTCGGCCCCGATCAGCACGTCACCGTGTGCCTCGGTGCCGTCCTCGAACCCCACCCACACCTGCTGGGTCCGCTCGTCCACCGCGATCTCGCGGGCGGCGGCCCCGAGCCGCAGCGGGATGCCGTCCGCGGCGGCGAGGAGCGCCTGCTGGAGCTCGGACCGGGTGATCAGCACGCTGGGCACCCCCAGCCGGGCGATGATCGACGGGAAGGGGAACTCCCTGATCAGCCGCCCCCGCGCGGTGCGCACGTGGTACGACTCCAGCACCTGGCCCCGCTTCTCCAGCCCCAGGTCCAGGCCGATGGAGTCCAGGGCCGCGATGGCGTTGCTCATCACCGAAAGCCCCGAACCCGCCGCCCGCAGCTCCGTGGCCCGTTCGTGGATCTCGACGTCCAGCCCCGCCCTGCGCAGCGCGGCGCCGGCCGCGAGGCCCCCGATACCGGCCCCGATCACGATCGCCTTCATGTCCGCCCTCACTTCCCGATCAGTTCGGTGACGACCCGGACCACGTGTTCGATGTGCGGTTCCTCCATGATCGTCAGATGGTCGCCCGGTACGTCGAGGACCGTGAGCTCGCCGCTGGTGCGCTCGCGCCAGCCGTTCGCCGGATCCCGGTGCATCGAGTCGATGGCCGTGTGCATGGAGTCCAGGACCTCGGGCAGCGGCTCCGAGGCGTGGATGAGGACCATGTCCTGGTCCACCACCTCGGGCCGGTACGCGAACGCCCCGCGCCAGTTCGCCTCGTACACGTCGAACAGCCGCCGTACGAGGACCCCGGTGCTGCCCGCCGGGAGCACCCCCTCGTCCGCCGCGAGCCGGGCGATGAAGTCGAACTTCTCGTCCAGGGTCCGCAGCCGGGACGGGATCAGCTCCAGCGGTGAGTCGCCGCCGCGCCGCAGCCACAGCAGCTCCCAGAAGAACCAGCCCAGCAGTGCGTCGTCGTGGGTGCGCAGCCGGCGCCCCGGATTGAGGGCCGTGGTGTCCAGCAGGATCAGCTTGCCGACCTCCTCGCCCGCCGCCCGCAGCTGCCGGGCGATCTCGAAGGCCACGAAGCCCCCGAAGGACCAGCCGCCGATCAGGTACGGGCCGCTCGGCTGCACCTCGCGCATCCGCGCCACGTAGCTCGCGGCGATCTCCTCCACGCTGCGCAGCGGATCGCTGCCCGGGGCCACACCGGCGGCCTGGAAGGCGTAGAACGGCCGGTCCTGCGGCAGGTACTTGGCGAACCGGACGTAGCACAGGACGTTGCCGCCCATGGGGTGGACGAAGAACAGCGGGGGCCGGTCGCCCTGGTCCCGGATGGGCACGAGCGGATCGAAGGCCGCCACCGCCCCTCCGGCACGCAGCCGGGCCGCCAGCTCCGCCACCGTCGGCGCGGAGATGAACTCGGACAGCGGGACACCGATGCCGAAGCGCTGCTCGATCCTGACCACGAGGCGCATCGCGGTCAGTGAAGTGCCCCCCAGGTCGAAGATGTTGTCGTGCACGCTGACCTCGGGCAGCTGGAGCAGCTCGCCGAGCATGTCGGCCAGGACGCGCTCGTACGCGTCGCGCGGGGCGGTGGCGTCGGCGGACACCGAGGCCGTCAGCCGCATCTCGCGCAGCGCCTTGTCGTCGCGCTTGCCGCTGGGGGTGAGCGGCAGCTCCGGGAGCCACTGGACGTGCGAGGGCACCATGTAGTCGGGCAGCGCCGAACGCAGCTGCTTCATCAGCTGTTCCAGGTCGGCCCGCTGCGGGTCGCCCGTCAGGAACGCGGCGAGGAAGGAGTCGTTGCCCTCGCGGCGGCGGGCCACGACGGCCGCCCCGGTCAGGCCGGGGTGATCGGCCGCGAAGCGGGTGATGGCGAGTTCGACCTCGGCCGGCTCGACGCGGAACCCCCGCACCTTGACCTGCGCGTCGGAGCGTCCCAGGCACACCACGGAGCCGTCGGGCAGGACCAGGCCGAGGTCGCCGGTCCGGTACAGACGCTCGTCGGGTGCCCCGCCGGGACGGGGCACGAACCGCTCCGCGGTGAGCTCCGGCTGCCCCGCGTACCCGCGGGCCAGGCAGATGCCGCCCAGGTGGATCTCGCCCTTGACGCCGGGGGGCACGGGCCGCATCCGCGCATCCAGGACCAGCACCTCCGCGCCGTCGATGGGCACGCCGATCGGCGGCAGCGCGGGGAAGCGCAGCGGATCGCCGGTCATGGTGTGGCTGGTGACGACATGCGACTCGGTGGGCCCGTACTGGTTCTCCAGGATGACCCCGGGCAGGGCCTGGCACAGGGCGCGTATCTCGTCCGTCACCCGCAGCTGCTCGCCCGAGGAGAGCAGCGCCCGCAGTGCGCGGGGGACGGTGTCCAGCGCCAGGGCGGTCTCCGCGAACTGCTGGAGGGCCACGTACGGGAGGTACAGGCGCTCGGCGCCCTCGCGGTCCAGCAGGCGCAGCAGGCCCGGCATGTCTCGGCGCTCGCCCTCGGACACCAGGAGCAGGGTGCCGCCGCCGCAGAGCGTGGAGAAGATCTCCTGGAAGGAGACGTCGAAGCTCAGGGGCGCGTACTGGACGGTGGTGCCGCCCACCACGCCGCTGGGGATCGAGTTCTGCCAGGCGACGAGGTTGGCGAGCGAGCGGTGGGGCATCTCGACGCCCTTGGGCAGGCCGGTGGATCCGGAGGTGAAGAGCAGGTAGGCGATGGAGTCCGGGTCGATCACGGGCAGCGCGTCGTCGTCCGGGCCGGCTGTGGCCCTACGGTCCGCCGCCGTGCCCGTGGCGGGTCCGTCCGCCCCGTCCGCCCCGTCCGCCCCGCCCGTCCCGCCGGCTTCGGAGGTCTCCGCGGTCTCCGGGAACAGTTCCTCGGCGGCCAGCACCGGGGAGGTGCCGTCGAGCTGCTCGGCGTACGCGCGGTGGGCGACCACGCGGAACGGCCGGGCCTGCTCCAGCATGGAGGCGATCCGCTCGCGCGGGTAGCCGGTGTCGAGGGGCACGGTGGCGCCGCCCGCCTTGAGGACGCCGAGGATCACGGCGACGGTCTCGGGGGAGCGGTCCATGGCGATGCCGATCCGGTCACCGGGGGCCGCTCCGAGGGCCAGCAGCCGGCGCGCGACGCGGCCGGCCCGGGCGTCCAGCTCGGCGTAGCTCAGCCGCCGGTCGCGGAAGACGAGGGCGGTGGCCTCCGGGGTCCGGGCGGCCTGCGCCTCGAAGGCGCGTACGACGTCGGGGGCGTGCGCGGCGGCCGGGCGCGCCGGTACCCGTGCGCCGGCCTCGGTGAGGAAGGCGAAGTCGGCCCGCTCCGAGGGGTGTTCCACGACCCGGCGCAGGATGTCGGTGAAGCGCCGGGTGTACAGGTCGGCCTGCTCGGGGGTGAAGAGGCGCCCCTGGTAGTCCATCCGCAGCCAGATGCGGTCGTCGGCCGGTTCGGTGACGGCGTTGACCAGGAGCGAGAAGTTGGTCTCCTCCCAGGTACGGAAGTCCAGCGAACGCACGCCCGGCAGGCCGAAGACGGCGGCGAGCTGGCGGAAGTGGATGTAGTTGAAGGCGGTGTCGAGGACCGTGGTGCCGAGGTCCTCCTGGATGGCACTGAGCGGGTAGCGGCGGTGCGGGTGGCTGTCCTGCTCGGCGCGGAAGGCTTCGCGGACGACGGACAGCCAGCTGTCCGCGGCGGCCGTGTCGAGCCGGACCGGCATGGTGTTGAGGAAGAGGCCGGCGATGCGTTCGGCGTCCTCCCGCGCGGGCCGGCCGTGGGTGACCAGGCCGGTGGTCACGTCGTCGCTGCCGGAGAACAGGCGCAGCGTGAGCAGGTGCGCCGCGAACAGGACGGACTTCACCGGCAGGGTGTGGGCGCGGGAGAACTCCCGTACCGCGCCGACGAGTCCGGCGGACAGGTCGACGCGCCGGGTGATCAGCTCCTCGCCGCCGGGCGCCGTGTGCGGGCGGAAGGCGTCGAGCTGGAGCAGCTTGGCGCCCGCCAGGGTGCGGCGCCAGTAGTCCCTGGTCCGCGGGGATTCCAGGGCGCGCCGTTCGGCGACGATGTGGTGCGCGGCCGAGGGGAGGTCGAGCTCAGGGACGGGCCCGATGTCCTGGCCGAGCGTGTGCGCGTAGTCCTGGAGGAGTTCGCGGACGAGGTTCGCGACGCTTCCGCCGTCGAGGAGGGCGTGGTGGAAGCTGAGGACCAGCTCCACCGTCCCGGGCAGTGCGTGGACCCGCAGGTGGTAGAGCGGGGGACGCTCGAACTCGTACGGCCAGAAGCGGCGCTCTTCGATGTGAGCGGTGATCTCGCTCTGGGCGGCGGCCGGCGGCAGCCCGCGCAGGTCGGCGACGTCCAGGGCACGCTCGACCGTGGTGTCCACGATCTGGAGGGGCTCGGAGAACCCGCCGAGGTCGAAGGAGGACCGCAGGACGGGGTGGCGGGCCACGAGCCGGTCGAACGCGCCCGTGAAGAGCTCCGCGTCCCAGTCCACGGCGAGGCTGTACTGGAACACGTCGCGGTAGACGGCCGAATCCTGCTCGGCCCGGCTGTGGTAGAGCAGACCCAGCTGGAGGCGGCTGACGGGGTAGGCGTCGGCCCGGCCCTCCAGACGGGCCCGGTCCACACCGGCGACGAGCGCGAACGGGGCCAGGTCCGGGGCGGATCCACCCGCGTCCGCGTCGCTCCGGGTCACGGCGGCCAGGGCCGCGACGGTGGGCCTGCGCATCAGGTCGCTCAGATCGAAGGTGAGCCCCCGCTTGTGCGCCTGTACCAGGACGCGCAGCATCAGGATCGAGTCGCCGCCGAGGGCGAAGTAGTCGTCGTGGACACCCACCTGCTCGACGTCGAGCACCTCGGCCCACACCTCCGCGAGCGCCGCCTCGACGGCCGTGCGCGGAGCCGTGTACGCCGTGGTGGGCACATCGGGCGCGGCCGGTTCGGGCAGCGCCCGGCGGTCCGCCTTGCCGTTGGGCGTCAGCGGCACGGCGGCGATCCGCACGAAGTACGCGGGGAGCATGAACTCGGGCAGTGTGCGGGCGAGTTCGGCGCGCAGCCGGAGCGGGTCGAGCTCCTCGTCGGCGACGTAGTAGGCCGCGAGGTGGGTGCCCCGGGTGGCGCTGTTCCGGTCCACGGCGAGGGCGTCGCGCACCCCGGGGACGGCGGCGAGGGCCGCGGCGACCTCGCCGAGCTCGACGCGGTTCCCGCGGATCTTGACCTGGCCGTCGATCCGGCCGAGGTATTCGAGGGAGCCGTCGGCGAGGCGGCGCGCCAGGTCGCCCGTACGGTACATGCGTCCGCCCGGGACGAAGGGGTCGTCCGTGAACTTCTCGGCCGTCAGCTCGGGGCGTTCGAAGTAGCCGCGGGCCACCTGGACGCCGCCGATGCACAGTTCACCGGGCAGGCCCACGGGCTGCGGCTCGCCGTGCGCGTCGAGCACGTACAGCCGGGTGTTGTCGACGGGCCGGCCGATGGGCACGCGCCGCACCGGCTCGCCGGGTACGGGGGCGCAGTCGTGGTACGAGACGTCGACGGTGGCCTCGGTCGGACCGTACAGGTTGACCAGGCGCGGCCCGTCACCGGCGAAGACGCGGTGGAACTGCTCGACCCGGGCCGGGGAGAGGGCCTCGCCGCTGCAGAACACCTGCCGCAGGCTCGCCGCGTCGGCCCGCAGCGCGGGGTGGTCCTCCAGCAGGTCCAGGAACGGGCCCAGCATGGAGGGCACGAAGTGCGCCGTCGTGACCCCGCGTGCGGCGATCGTGGCGAGGAGGGTGCGGGGATCGCGTTCGCCGCCGGGCGCGAGCAGCGCCAGCGAGGCACCCTCGACGGCCCACCAGAACAGCTCCCACACGGACACGTCGAAGGAGACGGGAGTCTTCTGGAGGAGCACGTCCCCGGCGCCGATCGGGTACCGGGACTGCATCCAGGCCAGCCGGTTGACGACGGAGTGGTGCTCGACCATGACCCCCTTGGGGGTGCCGGTGGATCCCGAGGTGTAGATGACGTACGCGACGTCGCGCGGCCCGGCGCCCGCCCCGGCCGGCACCGTGTCGGCCGGCACACCGGCCGTGTCGTCGGGTATTTCGTCCACGCGCAGGACGGGGACCCCGGCGGCGGTCCGCGGCTCCGGCGAGCCCGGACCGGTGAGGACGGCGCCCGCCCGGCTGTCGGACAGCAGGAAGGCGATCCGGTCGGCCGGGTAGCCGGGGTCGACCGGCACGTACGCGGCGCCGGACTTGAGCACGCCGAGCAGGGCGGGCAGGGTGTGCGGGCCGCGCTCCAGGAGGACGGCCACACGGTCGCCGGTGGCGATCCCGCGGGCCCGCAGGGCGCGGGCGACCCGCTCGGCCCGGGCGTCGAGCCCGGCGAAGGTGAGCGCAGCGTCCGGGTCCGCGGCGTCGACGACGGCGATCCGTTCCGGGGTGCGGGCGGCCTGCTCCTCGAAGAGGCCGTGCAGGGTCATGTCGTCCCGGTAGGGCACGACGGCTCCCTGGTCCCGCTCGGTCAGCCGCTCGCGCTCCCCGGCGTCGAGGACGGGCAGGGTGGACGCGGGCCGTCCGGGCTCCTCGACGGCCGCCCGCAGGAGGCGGCCGAGGTGCGCGGCCACGGCCTCGATGGGGAGGTCCTCGTCGAAGACGTCGACGGCGTAGTCGAGGTCGACGCGCAGCGGGCCGTCGTCCTCGAAGGCGTGCACCATCACGGACAGGGCGTCCTGGTGGTGGACGGGAGCGGCGATGACGGTCTCGTGGACGACGCCGTCGGGAGCCGGGGGCCGGGGGAAGCGAAGGTAGGAAAGGGTGATGTCGAAGAGCCGGCGCTCGCCGGGGACGGCGGGCGCCTCGCGCAGTACGTCGCCCAGGGCCAGCCGCTCGTGTCCGCGCAGGGCGTCCGCGTCCGCGCGGATCCCGGCGGCGAGCTCCTTCAGCGAGGCCTCCTCGCCGACGCCGACGCCGACGCGGACGCGCAGCGGCAGGCTGTTGGCGAACTGGCCGACGGTGGCCAGCTCGCGCTCCGTGCGGCGGTTGAGGAACGGGACGCCGAGGACGATCTCCTCGGTCCGGTGCACCCGGGCGAAGTAGGAGGCGAACGCGGCGGCGAGGAAGGCGAACGGGGAGCTGCCTCCCTTACGGATGCGGGCGACGAGGTCCCCGTCGACGGTGAAGCCGTGCCGTCCGCGCCGCTCGGCGCCGCCCCGGGGCAGCCGGTCCGGCGAACGCGGGAACAGCGCGGGCGTCACGCCGTCCAGGGCCGCGCGGTGGAAGGCGCGGTCGGCCTCCTGCTCGGCGGAACCGGCGTAGCGGGCGTCGGCCTCGGCGAAGTCGGCGTAGGACGGCGTGGCGTCGCCGAGGCCGTCGCTCGTGCTGCTCGTACCGCTGATGCTGCTTGTGCTGCTCGTGCTGCTCGTGTCGGCGCCGTCGGCTGCGTCGGCCCCGTCGGCCGCGCGGGGGGCTGCGGCGCCGGTGAGCTCCGCGTAGCGCGCCCAGATCCGGAGGCTGATCCGGTTCAGCGCCCAGGCGTCGGCGACGATGTGGTGGGCGTTGATGTGCAGGTGGACCACGGCGCCGCCCTCGCGGACCACGGCGGCCGAGAAGGGCGGGACACCGGCCCTCAGGTCGAAGGGCTGGGCGAGAGAACGTTCCTTCAGCTGCTCGACCGCGGCCTCGGGATCCTTCTCCCCGGACAGGTCGAATTCGCCCACCCATTCCTCGTCGCCCGCGCGGGAGCAATCCGCGAACCATTGAAAAGGAATTCCGTCCCGCTCGCCGAAGCGGAGCGAGAATGCATCACTGGCGCGCAGTACGTGCGCTGTTGCCGCCCGCAGGGCCGGCAGGTCGATTTCCCCGGACAGCCGTTCGTGGAGGACCACGTTGAACTGCGGGTCGTTCGGGGTCCGGGACTCGGCGGCCCAGATGTCACGCTGGTAGGAGGTGAGTGGGAGGGTGCGGCGGACAGCCACAGCTTTTCCTCACTTTCGGATCTTGTCGGCCAAATGAAAATCCGCAATCGAATTCCTCCGAAATCGTAGGCAGGGCACTACTTGAAGATCCACTACCGGAACGAGTGGCCCGACTACTCGTTTGAGTAGCGCGTGTTTGGCCGGGATATCGACCCCGCGGGAAGGGGGGCTGATCGTTCGCACGCTCCGGTTTCACCGTCCGGTCCATTGACCCGGGGTGCCCGTGCGATCAGGATCTTCATGTCCCGCCGCACGCCGGCGCGTTGCGGAGCGCGCGCCCGCACCCCTGAGAAACCCGTCCCCCGTCCGCCGCCCGTGCCCCCGCCCAGGCCCCGTGCCCCGTGAAAGGCCGGCCACCGCGTATGAGCATCACCGGACTTCCCGCCGCCGACCACGCGCTCAGCCCCCGCACCGGCTACGCGCGCGAGCACTGGGAGGCGGCCGCGGACGGGCTGCTGAGCGCCGCCTGGCGCTGGGCCACGCCGCACGGCGCCCGCCTCGACCTGCCCGGCCGGCCCTCCGCCTCCGGGGTCCGCTCCGACGGGCTCGAAGGGTACGCGCGCACCTTCCTCGCCGCCGCCTTCCGCGTCGAGGGCGCCGAGGGCAGGGACCCGTACGGCTGGCTCGGCCGGTACGCGGACGGGCTCGCCGCGGGCACCCGCACCCCCGGGCGCGACGACGCGGAGTCCTGGCCGCTCATCCTGGACCTGCACGTCCAGGGCCAGCCCATGGTCGAGTCGGCCTCCGTGGCCCTCGGCCTCCGGCTGACCCGGCCCTGGCTGTGGGACCGCCTGGACGGCGGGGTCCAGGACCGCACGGAGCACTGGCTGCGCGGCGCCCTGCGCCACCGGCCCGCCCCCAACAACTGGTACCTCTTCCCCTACACGGTGGCCGGATTCCTAGAGTCGGTGGGCCGCGGCGACCAGGAGACCGCCCGGGCGCGCCGCCGCGCCCTGGACCTCCTGGAGGGCTGGTACCGGGGCCAGGGCTGGTACGCCGACGGCGACGGCCGCGCCTTCGACCACTACAACGGCTGGGCGCTGCACCTGTACCCGGTGCTCGACGCCCACCTCGCGGCGGGCGAGGAGGCCGCCGCTGCCGCCGGTGCCCCCGGACCTGCTGACGCCACCGAAGCCACCGCTGCCACCGACGCTCCCGGGGCCACCGACGCTCCCGGAGCCGCCTACGCCCCCGGAGCCGCCTACGCCCCCGGAATCGCCGAGGCCGCCCCGGCCGCCCCGCACGGCGCCCGGCTGCGCGAACACCTCGACGGCCTCGGGCTCCTCTTCGGCGCCGACGGCGCGCCGCTCCACTTCGGCCGCTCCCTGACCTACCGCTTCGCCGCCGCCTCGGCCGTCGCCCTCGGAGCGGTCACCGGCCACACCCCGCTCACACCGGGCACCTCCGGGCGGCTGCTGAGCGGATCGCTGCGCTACTTCCTCGACCGGGGCGCCGTCGGCGCGGCCGGCCTGCTCAACCCCGGCTGGCACGGCCCGCACGCAGCGACGCTCCAGCCCTACTCCGGCCCGGCCTCGCCCTACTGGGCCGCCAAGGCCTTCGTCTGCCTGCTCGCCCCGGCCGCCCACCCGCTGTGGACCGCGCCCGAGGAACCCGCCCCGAGCGAGGGCCCGGACCGCGTCCTCGCCCTGTCCGCGCCGGGCTTCCTGGTGCAGAGCACCCGCGCCGACGGGATCGTACGGCTCCACAACCACGGCAGCGACCACGTACAGCCGGACGCGGCCGAGTCCGCGGCGGAGGACGACCCGCACTACGGCCGCCAGGCCTACTCCACCCGCACCGGCCCCACGGCACGCGGCAACACCGCCGACAACCACCTGGGCCTGGTCGTGTCAGGGGTACGCAGCACCCGGCGCCGCATCCACCCGCTCGGGGCCGGACACGGCGACGGATGGGGCTGGGCCGCCTCCTGGCACCGACCGGTCTTCGGCGGCGCCGGTTCCCCCACCCTGCCGGGGCTGCGCGTGGAGAGCGTCACCGTGGTCCGGGGCCGGTACGAACTGCGCGCGCACCGGGTCCAGGGGGCCCCGTACGGAGCGCGCGTGGAGCAGACCGGCTGGGCCACCGGACCCGGTGAACCCCTGCTGTCCGCACTCCACCCGCTGCACGGCTGGGGAGACGCCGACGAGCCCCGGGCGCCCGCGGGCACCGCCTTCACCCCGTGGGCCCGCGTGCCCCGGCTCACGGCCGAGGCGCAGGGGACCGCCCTCTACGCGGCGCTGGCCACGCTCACGGGGGAGCCGGAGCCCGCGCCCCTGGCCGCGGCGGTCACCGAGGTCGGCGCGAGCGCCGCCTCGCTCGACGTGCGCTGGGCGGACGACGGCTCGCTGACCCGGATCTCCTTCGGCCCGCCGCTCCACGTGGAGCACCTGCCGCCGGGGTGCGGCCCAGCCGGAGCTCAGGCGAGGCAGTAGGGGCGGCTGCGGGCGGCGACCGAGGGCTACCAGCCGAAGCGGCGGTCGACCTCCCTCGAGAACTCCTCGAAGGTCAGTACGTCGTCGCCGTCCAGGTTCGCGGCGTCGAAGAGCGCCGAGGAGGCGTCTGCGTCGCTCACGCCCCAGAACGGAAGATCGCCCCGAGCCGCGAGGGTGGGGCCCTTCGTCCGCAGGGCGGAGATCACTTCGGCCCTGGTCAGGGTGCCGTCCGCGTTCAGGTCGAGCGCGTCGAACAGCTTGCGGGCCTTCTCACTCATCACACGGTCCCCTTCCGAAGGGGCCTGGCCGGTCCATGCACCCTGTGGGCAGAGAACGACGCGGGTGCCGCCCTGGTTCCCGCACGACCGGGGGCAGGGGAGGAATAGGCGGGACCCCCGGCCGCGCTGGTACCGCCATGACTTCTGGACACGACATCACGATCAGTCAGGGCACCGAGCACATCCGCGTCGTACGGGACGGGCGGCTGCTCGCCGAGAGCCGGCGGCCCCTGGTGCTGCGCGAGACCGGCTGCCCTGTCCGCTACTACATCCCGGCCGCCGACGTGCGCACCGAGTTGCTGACCCCTTCGGACACCCGGACCCCCTGCCCCTTCAAGGGAGAAGCCGTGTACTGGTCGGTGCCGGGTGGGGACGACGTGGTCTGGGGCTATCCCGAGCCGAAGGCGGTCGCGGCCGGGATAGCGGACCACTTCTGCTTCTACGACACCGAAGTCGTCTGACGGATCCCCCTGACGCCCGGCGCCGCTCGCGCCGGGCGTCAGGCGGGGCGCCGCCGGGCGGGCGGTCACTTGAGGGCGGAGAACGCCTTGGTGAAGGCCAGCGGCTCCTGCAGGATCGAACTGCACGTGGCATCGGCGTAGTTGACCGCCCCGGCCGGGCACTGCTTGTCGCGCGTCGCCGACCACATCGCGAGCCGGCCGATCCCCTTCGCCGCCGCGAAGTCCACGAGCTGCGTGGCGTCCGCGACGGTGAAGACCTCGCTGACGACGTCGTTGACGCCGATCATCGGGGTGACGGCCACGGCCTTCCAGGCCGCCGCGTCGGACAGCCCGAGGACGCCCTTGAGCTGTGCCTGCGTGGCCGTCGCGGCCTGGATCGCGTACTGGCCCATGTCCCCGCTGTAGGCCGGGCCGTAGTCCATCGCCATGATGTTGACGGCGTCGATCCGTACGCCGTTCGTCCGGGCGTCGGCCAGCAGCGCCACCCCCGGCTGGGTCAGGCCCTCGGGCATGACGGGCAGCGTGAAGGCCACGTCCAGGCCCGGGTGGGACTTCTGCAGCCGGGCGATGGCCTGGGCGCGCCGGGCGTTGGCCGTGGTGTCGGGGAGGGCCGCGCCCTCGATGTCGAAGTCGACCTTGGTGAGCTTGTACTGGTCGATGACCTTCCCGTACGCGGCGGCCAGCTCGTCGACGGTGGCGCAGTTCAGCGCCAGCTCGTGCCCCGCGGCCCCGCCGAACGAGACCCGGACGTCCCCGCCCGCGGCCCGCAGCGCTCCGATCTGGGCGGCGACCTTGTCGCTCGCCAGATCGGTGACACCGCCCCACAGCGGCGCACACCCGCCGCCGGAGGTGATGAAGGCGAGGTGGAACTCCTTCACTCCGGTCTTGGCCGCGGTGTCGAGGAGGTCGTACGAGGGGTACAGCGAGGTGTCCACGTACGGGGCGAAGCGTGCGCCGGCCGCGGGAGCGCCGCCGCCGGGGGGAGTGGTGGTGGCGGTCGGTGTGGGGGCCGGTGACGCGGTCGCGGTCGGCCGGGACGTGGGGGAGGTGCTCGCGGTCGGCGTCGGTGTCGGCGCGGGGGTGGGGCGGCTGGTGGGGCGTCCGCTCGGCTGGGCCGTGGCGCCCTGGTCCACGGAGCACTTCAGCCCGTTGATGCGGCAGCCGGTCGGGTCTCCCGGAGCGCCGGAGCCGCTCGTCACGAAGCCGACGGTGACGGAAGCCCCCGCCGCGAGCTCCCGGTTCCAGCTCGCGGGCTTCACGGTGACGTGCTGTCCGTCGACCGTGTGGGTGCCGTTCCAGAGGGAGTCGATCTTCGTGCCCGCGGGCAGGTCGAACTGGAGGGTCCAGTCGGACCGGTTCTGCCCGGTGGGGTTGCTGATCACGTACTGGCCGGTGTAACCGCCGCTCCAGGAACTGGACTTGGTGTACACGGCTCCGACCGAGGCGGCCTGGGCGGTGCCGTTGAACGCGAAGGCCGCGCCGCCGATCACCGCCGCCGCCCCGATCGCGCCCGTGACCTTGGCCGTACGGCTCGCCCTGCGCCGGTGACCGCCTGTGCTGCTCATCGCGTGCCTGCCTCTGTGTTACTGGGGAGTTGGGGTCGGCAGCACGCTAGCCGCCCCGAAACGGACATTCGTCCGTTTCGGGGCGGGGTGGTTGACTCTTAGGTTCCGCTTAAGGAAGGGGTAAGCGGGACCTCAGGAAGGGAGCTCGCTAGGCCGTTTGGCCCGCCGGGTGGAAGTTGATGCGTTCGCTGATGACGGGGAAGCCGGCCCTGGCAAAGTTCGCGGCCATGGGGAAGTTGCCCTGGTCCGTCGCTCCGCTGACGAACTCCGCGCCCTGCTCGACGAGGAAGTGGGTGCACTCCGCGAGGAGGTCGTAGGCGTAGCCGCGGCCGCGCTGTTCCGGGACGACTCCGATGAAGCCGATGGTCGGGCCGGAGGGGTTGTGGGCCGGGATGTGGATGCCGGCCAGGTCGCCCTCCGGCGTGTGCGCGACCTGCCACCACTCCCGTGGGGAGGGGCACCAGTGGAAGAAGTCGAGTTCCTCCTGGGCGGCCTGGTCGAGGCCGCCCTCCTCGACGGCCCTGAGCACGTGGGCGTCCAGGGTGACGGAGTGGATGCGGCGCAACGCGTCGAAGAACACGGTGTCGTCGGGTTCGGCGCCGAAGCGCAGGCGTCCGGGCCGCTCGGGCAGACCTCGCTCCGGGGTCCAGCGGTACAGGAAGCGTTCCACCAGGGGTTCGTACCCTGCGGCTCGTGCGGCGGCGAAGCGCGCCTCGGCGCCGGCCCGCAGGTCGCTCTTCTCCCGCCAGCCGCCGGGCAGGTTGATCTCGAGTTCCACCTGCCAGGGAGCGGAGCGCAGGAGTTCGGCCCCCGCCTCCTCCTCGCCCTCGGCCACGTCGAACCAGTTGATGTTGACGGGCTCCGAGTCGTCGGGGCCGCCCCACCACGCGCCGCGTGCGACGACCTCGCCGTCGCGCAGGGCAACGCGCTTCCAGTCGGGGCGGAACTGGGTACGCCGATGGCCTTCACGGGCGCCCAGGGGGTCGGGGAGTGCGTCGAAGAGATGGGCGTCGCTCGCGGAGAGCGCGCGGATGACCGGATCGGTCATGGATTCCTCCGGGATACAGGCTGCTTGGAGCGCTCCCGGTCAGAACTCACGAACCACGCCGGGACAGCGGAAGAGGGAGCGCTGGAAAGGTGTGAACCGCACGGCACTCGCCTCCTTCCGTCCATCTCAGGGCGTGAAGCCACACGGTACGAGATCTTCCGCGGGTCCGTCCACGGATTTCCGCCCCCTGATGGAGGGGTTCGCGGGACGGTGCAACGGGTCTCGCCCGCTCGCCCTGGCCGCACCGTGGTCCGTCGCCCGTCAACCCGAGCTCACCGGCGGGAGTTGAGCCGGGCGGCCTGGCGCGTCAGGTGGTCGCGCTCGGCCAGGTTGGGGGCCTTCCGGGCCGCCTCGGCGTACAGCCGTGCCGCCGTGGCCAGTTCGCCGTCGCGCTCGTGGAGGTACGCCGCCACCGCGGTGTGGCGGGGCAGGGAGTCGTCCAGCGCGGCAAGCGCCGCCAGGCCGGCGCGCGGTCCGTCGGCCTCGCCGACGGCCACCGCGCGGTTGAGCCGGACCACCGGGCTGTCGGTCAGGCGCGCGAGCTCGTCGTACCACTCGACGATCTGTACCCAGTCCGTCTCCTCCGCGGTGGGCGCGTCGGCGTGGAGCGCAGCGATGGCGGCCTGCGCCTGGAACTCGCCCAGCCGGTCGCGGGCGAGGGCCGCCTGCAGGATCTTGACGCCCTCGGCGATCGACTCGGTGTCCCACCGGCCGCGGTCCTGCTCGGCGAGCGGCACCAGGCTGCCGTCGGGCGTGGTCCGGGCCGCACGCCGGGCGTGGTGGAGCAGCATGAGGGCGAGCAGCCCCGCCACCTCGGGGTGGTCGATCGCGGCCGCGAGCTGCCGGGTGAGCCGGATGGCCTCGGCGGCGAGGTCGACGTCGCCGGAGTACCCCTCGTTGAAGACCAGGTAGAGGACGCGCAGCACGGTGGCGACGTCACCGGGCTGGTCGAACCGCACGCCGGACACGGTGCGCTTGGCCCGGCTGATGCGCTGCGCCATGGTCGCCTCCGGCACCAGGTAGGCCTGGGCGATCTGGCGGGTGGTCAGCCCGCCGACGGCGCGCAGCGTGAGCGCGACCGCGGACGACGGCGTCAGCGACGGGTGGGCGCACAGGAAGTAGAGCTGGAGCGTGTCGTCCGACGCGGGCGCAGGCCCGGACGCCGGCTCCTGGTCTACGAGGTCCTCGCGCCGGCGCCGGGCGGCGTCCGCCCGGGTCGCGTCGAGGAACCGGCGCCAGGCCACGGTGACCAGCCAGCCCTTGGGGTCCCGCGGGGGGTCGGCCGGCCAGACGCGGACCGCCTCGACCAGCGCGTCCTGCACGGCGTCCTCGGCCGCCGCGAAGTCCGCTCCGCGGCGGACGAGGATCCCGAGGACGCCCGGCGTGAGGCTCCGGAGCAGGGCCTGGTCCACCTCGGTCACCTCGTCCACCTCGGTCACCCCGTCCACCTCGGTCATCCCGTCCACTTCGTCCACCTGAGAGGTCACTCCGTGATGGTGGGCGGCGCGGTCAGGAACGGGCGCACCTCCAGCCACTCGTGGATCGGCTTCCCGCCCGCCCCAGGGGCGGCCGACAGCTCCCCGGCCAGCTCGACGGCGCGCTCGTAGGTGTCGACGTCGATGATCATCCAGCCTGCGATGAGGTCCTTGGTCTCCGCGAACGGTCCGTCGGTGACCGGCGGGCGCCCCTCGCCGTCGTAGCGGACCCACGCTCCCTCGGGGGCGAGCGCCTGACCGTCGACGAACTCGCCCGTCTTCTCCAGCCGGGCCGCGAAGTCGTTCATGTACTGCACGTGCGCCGAGATCTCCTCCTGGCTCCACTGGTCCATGGGCACGTCGTTGGCCGGAGCCGGGGCGCCTCGGTAGTGCTTGAGCAGCAGGTACTTGGCCATCGCGGTTCTCCTCGGTGTGCTGTGCGACCCATTGTGGCCGCGTTCACTTCGGGGACGGAGCCGGTCACCGGTTCTCGACATCCCCGCGCGAAGTTTTTCTGGCTCTCGTAGAGGGGCCTGGTGAGCCGTCCCGCGGTGTCGGGGTCCAGGGCGGCGCGCGGCCACCCGGAGGCGGCGGCGGTGCCGGCGGAACAGGCGCGGACGCAGACGCGCCCGGGCCGCGCCCGGGTGGCTACGCGGGCGCGGCCCGGGGCGGATGCCGGGGCGTCGGGCGGTCAGTGCTTGCCGTTGGACCTCTTCATCTTGTCGCCGGCCTTCGCCACCGTCTCCTCGGCCTTGCCGCTCATCCGCTCAGCGGTGCCCTCCGCCTGCATGCGGTGGTCGTCCATGGCGTCGCCCGCGGACTCCTTGAGCTTGCCCTTCATCTGCTTGGCCTTGCCCTTTGCCTTGCCCATGACGAGGTCGTCCTTCCTGAGGGGAATGTGCAAGCCCACCATGCGTCCGGAGCCACCGATGCGCAATCCGTGACAAAACGGCCAGCGCTGACCCTCCGGGGGCGCCCCGCGGCTACGGCAGCCGTTCGATCGCCACCATCGCGGCGTCGTCTCCCAGGGTGTAGTCCGCGGCATGGGCGAGCAGGTCGGCGCACAGCCCCTCCAGCAGGGCGCGCGGGTCCGCGCCAGAACGGGCGGCCGCGCGTTCCTCCAGGAGGAAGAAGGCCCCCGAGCTGTCACGGGCCTCCAGTACGCCGTCCGTGTAGAGCAGCAGGACGTCACCCACCGCGAAGTCGAACGACTGCGCGGCGAAGGCGGATTCCACGAGTCCGGCGAGGCCCAGCGGCGGCGCGGGCCGGTCCACCACGAGGGGGACGGCCCGGCCGCCGCGCAGCACCAGCGGCGGCGGGTGGCCGCAGCTGACGAGGTGCAGCACCGGCTCCCGGTCGGGGATGTCCAGGACGGCCGCGGTGATGAAGCCCTCGCCCCGGTCCTCGGGGTCGTCGAGGTCCGGGGAGACCGCCCCCTCCAGGTACGTCACCAGCCCCGGCAGATCGGCTTCCTGGTGCGCGGAGGCCCGGAAGGCCCCGAGGGCGAGCGCCGCGTCCCCGACGGCCTCCAGGCCCTTGCCGCGGACATCGCCGATGATCAGCCGGGTGCCCGTGGCCGTACGGGCGGCAGCGTACAGATCGCCGCCGATCTGGGCCTCGGCCGCGGCGGCCAGGTACACGGACGCGACGCGCAGCGGACCCATCCGCTCGCGCAGCGGCCGCAGGACCACCTGCTGAGCGGTCTCGGCCACCGAGCGCAGCTGGATCAGCTCCTTCTCGTGCACCTCGCGCAGGTGGGCGAAGAGGGTCACGAACACCGAGATCATGATGAGGGCGGTGACCTGGAAGGAGTGGTTCAGATCGGTCAGGCTGGTCCGCACGACGGCGACCACGACCTGGGCCAGTACGGCGACCAGCCCCACGAACCCCGTCATCCGCGGCCCCGCGAACGAGGCCGTGACGGCGGGCGCGGCGACCAGGAACGGCCCCAGGTGGACCTCGGGCGGGGCGAGGATGTCGACGACGGTCACCAGAGCGATCAGTGCGAACGGGACCGCGAGCTGCACATGGCCCGTCTGCCGTGGTCGATGACGAGGCGTACGGGTCGTACGCGGCAGCCGGAGGTCCATCCCCCCTGCATACACCGCGCGACGGCCGGAAGCCCCCAAGCCAGGCCGTCGGAAAGGGGTGGTCGGGCCCTTCCCCCGCGGCCCGGCGGCCTGGTGGCCCCGTGGCCTGGTGGCCCCGCGGCCCGGTGGCCTGGTGGCCCGGTGGCCTGGTGGCCCGCGGTCGCCCGGTCCCGACCCCGTCCGGTCCGCTGGCGGGCCGCAGGCCGGTGGTGTCCGCTTGAGGGGTGAGCCTGCTACCAGGCCGCGACTGGTGGGGCGGACTGCCGCCGGCCGCGGGCGCCGCCGTCATGGCCACCGGAATCCTCTCGGTCGGACTGGACCTGACCGGATACGACCTGCTGTCCCTGGCCGCACTGGCCGCCGCCGCGGCGCTGTGGTGCGTACTCGCCGCGGACTTCACGATCCGGCTGCTCCGCGACCGCGGGCGGTTCCGGGCCGAGGCCGACACCCCGGCCGCGCTGACCGCCGTCGCCGCCACCGCCGTCCTCGGCGCCCGGCTGGTCCCGCTCGGCTGGACCACCCTCGCCGCCGCGCTGCTCGCGCTGGCCGCCGCCCTGTGGCCGGGCCTGCTCATCGCCGTCGTGCGCCACTGGCGGCGCCGCATGCCCGGTGCGGCCTTCCTCGTCTGCGTGGCCACCCAGGGGCTCGCCGTCCTCGCGGCCGTCCTCTCCACCACCGGCCGCCACGACTGGCTGGCCTGGGCGGCCCTGGCCGCCTTCTGCCTCGGGCTGCTGCTCTACGCGCAGGCGCTCGTACGCTTCGACTTCCGCGAGGTGTCGGGGGGCGCGGGCGACCACTGGGTGGCGGGCGGTGCCCTCTCCATCTCCGCCCTGGCCGGCTCCAAACTGACCGCGTCACCCGTATGGACCGGCTGGGCGCACAGCGCGCTGAGCACCGTCACCCTGGTGACGCTCGGCCTGTCCCTCGTCTGGTACGCGGTCCTGCTCGCCGCCGAACTGCGCCACCCCCGGGCGCGCTACGACATCCGGCGCTGGGCCACCGTCTTCCCGCTGGGCATGACCGCCACCGCCTGCCTCTCCGCGGCCGGACCCACCGGGGTGGGCCTGCTGCGCCCGCTGGGCGAGGTCCTGCTCTGGATCGCCGTGGGCGCGTGGCTGCTGACCTTCGCCGCGCTGGTCAGCTCGCGCCTGGCCGCCCACCGGGGCTGATCCCCGTACGCGCCCGGAAGCCCAGGACCGCCACCCACACGAGCAGGACGACCGCCGCAAGCAGCGTCCACCGCGGCCCGTGACCCAGCGTCAGCAGGCCCCCGGCCAGTGCCCCGCACAGCAGGGCGCCGACCGAGACCAGGCGCCGTACGGACGCGGCTCCCCACGGGTCCACGGCCAGGCCGGTGAGGGTCCGGGTGACGACCGTGGTGGTCAGATCGGGGACGGCGAGCCGGTGCACCACGGCGTTCTGCAGCCCCATCCCGAGGGCCAGCAGGGCGACGACGGCCGACTGGACCGCGCCGCCGGCGGTCGTCGTCACCGCTGTCGTCGCCGTCGTCGTCGCGAGGGCCGCGGCCACGAGGACGGCCTGCACCCCGACCAGCGGCCCGAACATCAGCCGCGCCGGACGCGCGCGCCGCAGCCGGCCGGCTGCCGTCGCCCCGGCCAGGAACGCGCCCAGCGCCAGCACGGAGGCCGAGGCGGACAGTTCCCGGTCCCCGGCGAGGGCGAAGCCGAGGAAGGCCACGTTGCCGGTCATGTTGGCGACGAAGACGTGATCGAGCCCGAGGAAGCTCACGGCGTCCACCAGCCCGCTCACGAAGGTGAGCACGACCAGCAGCGGAGGCAGCACCCCGTGCGGACCCTCCGCCCCGCCCGGGCCCTCCGCCCCGCCCGCTCCGTGCGGCCCCGGCGGGAAGAGCAGCGCGGCCAGCGGCCGCAGGATGCCGCGCCGGGCCGTCGACGTCATCGGATCCCTCCCTGGCCGTCTCCGGTGGCAGCCGGGGACCGATCTCAGTAGGGTCCCGGCATGGCGTACACGTTCCAGGTGACCATCGACTCGGCCGACCCGCACCCGCTCGCCGACTGGTGGGCCGACGCCCTCGGCTGGGAAGTCGAGCCGAGCGACGAAGCGTTCATCCGCGGCCTGATCGCCGCGGGCCACGCGAGCGAGGACGACACCACGACCCACCGCGGGACCCTCGTCTGGAAGGCGGGCACCGCCATCCGCCACCCGGAGGGCACGGACCGCGCGCCGCGCGTCCTCTTCCAGTACGTCCCCGAGCCCAAGACGGTCAAGAACCGCGTGCACCTCGACGTCCAGATCGGCTCCGACGACCCGAAGACCGTCGTCGACCGCCTGCTGGCCAAGGGCGCGACCTTCCTCCACGACGGCCGCCAGGGCCCCTTCACCTGGACCACCCTCGCCGACCCGCAGGGCAACGAACTCTGCATCTGCTACGACAGCCAGGACGGTCCCGGCAGCCCGGAGAGCCCAGGCACCCCTTAGGCCGGACAGGAACTAGCCCCTAGGCTGCGTCAGGTGAACGTCATCCTCTTCGGCGCGACCGGCATGATCGGCCGGGGCGTCCTGCGCGCCTGCCTGCGCGACGACGCCGTCGACAGCGTCCTGGCCGTCGGCCGCAGCCCGCTCGGCGTCAGCCACCCCAAGCTGCGCGAGCGGGTCCAGGAGGACCCGTCCGACCTGTCCGCGCCGGACCTCGACCTCGCCGCCTACGACGCCTGCTTCTTCTGCCTCGGCGTCTCCTCCCTCGGGATGAAGGAGGAGGCCTACCGGCGCGTCACCCACGACCTGACGCTCGCCGTGGCCCGCCCCCTGGCCGCCGCCAACCCCGGTCTGACCTTCGTGTACGTCTCCGGCGAAGGCACGGACAGCACCGAGCGGGGCCGCTCCATGTGGGCCCGGGTCAAGGGAAGGACCGAGAACGACCTGCTGGAACTGCCCTTCCACGCCTACATGTTCCGCCCCGGCATCGTCCAGCCCGCGCCCGGCGTACCCTCCAAGACCCGGCTCTACCGCGTCCTCTACGCGGTCACCGCACCGCTGATCCCGCTGCTGCGGAGGGTCGCGCCGAACCTCGTCGTCACCACCGAGGACCTCGGCCGCGCCATGATCGCCGTCGCCACGCCCGGCACCGAGGTTCCCGGCCGCATCCTGCGACCCCGGGACATCAACCGACTGGGCGCTGCGGCGACCAGGCATAATTGACTACCGGGCACCCCCTCCCGCACATGAGAATGGACCATCTCAAACCGGGAGGAACCCATGAGCCAGGAGCACCTGACTCTGCATGACCTGGTGCCGGCCCAGGCACTGGCCGAGTCGATCGCCGCCGGGTACGTGACCCGCAAGTCGCACCCCGAACTGCCGCTGTCGATCTACACGTACACGCGGACGGCCCAGTACCAAGGCGTCTGGGACCAGGTCACCACGCGCTGCCGCGGACTCGTCGCCGACGACACCACCGGCGCGGTCGTGGCCCTGCCCCTCCCGAAGTTCTTCAACGTCGGCGAGCACCAGGCCGGCATGCCGTACGCACCCGCACTCCCCGACGAGCCGTTCGAGGTGTACGACAAGGTCGACGGCAGCCTCGCGGTGGTGTTCCACTACGCGGGCCACTGGCGGGTCGCCTCCAAGGGTTCCTTCATCAGCACCCAGGCGACCTGGGCCCAGCGACGCCTCGACGGCAAGGACACCTCCGCGCTGCGCCCCGGCGTCACCTACCTCGCCGAGATCCTGTACCCGCAGAACCGCATCGTCGTGAACTACGGCGAGCGCCGTGACCTCGTCCTGCTCGCCGCCTTCGGCCGCGACGGCACCGAGGTCCCGCTCGCCGAGGCCGCGACCCACTGGGAGGGCATCGGTTCCGTCGTCACCGTGTGGCCCGCCATGCCGCTCGACGAGCTGATCGCGCTGACCGAGTCCAGCACCATGCCCGGCGGCGCCGCGGCCACCGGCACGGACGCCGAGGGCTTCGTCCTGCGCTTCGCCTCCGGCGTGCGCGCCAAGGCCAAGCTGTCCGAGTACGTACGGCTGCACCGGGTGCTCACCGGCGTCAACGAGCGGGACATCTGGCGCAGTTACGGCGTCCAGCGGTTCGCCGGCCTGCCCGCCAAGCGGCTCGCGCAGGGCCTGAACTGCACCGTTGCCGAGGTCGAGGCCTCGGGCGGCAAGCCGCTGGACGCGCTGCTGGAGCAGGTACCCGACGAGTTCGACGCCTGGGTCCGCGAGGTGATCGCCCGGCTGGAGGAGCAGGCCGCGGCACACGAGCGCGCCATCGACGCGGCCTACGCGAGCCTCGTGCACCTGGCGGCGGACCGGGGGGCCTTCGCCCGCGCCGTCAAGGAACTGCCGGACCGGGAGGTCCGCCCGGCGATGTTCCAGCGGCTCGACGGCCGTTCGACGGAGCTCACCACCTGGCGCCAGGTACGGCCGGAGGTGGCCGACGCGTACATCACCGACGGGGAGGGCGCCGAAGGGCCCGCGGGGACGAGCCGGCCGGCTCCCGCGCCCGCTCCGGCGCCGCGCGCCGCCGTACCGGCCGCGGCCCGTCCGGCGGCCTCCGCCGTACGCCGTCCCGCCGTAGGGGACGACGCGGCGCGGGAAGCGGAAGCAGGGGAGACCCCGCTGCCCGTCGTGCACGTCATGACGGGGCTGCCGGCCTCCGGCAAGACGACCGCCGCGCGCGCCCTCCAGGCGCAGTCCGGCGGCCGGATGCGCCGGGTCAACCTGGACGACCTGCGGGCCATGCTCGACCTGCCGGACCCCGAGCGGAGCCGGTCCTTCGCCCACGAGAAGACCGTGCTGGAGGTCCAGGACGCGGCGGTCCGTGCGGCCGTCGACGGCGGATTCGACGTGGTCGTCGACAACACCCACCTGACCAAGCACATTCCCAAGCGGCTCAAGGCGGCGGTCGGCGGACTCGCCACCTTCGTCGTGCACGACTTCACCGACGTGCCGCTGGAGGAGTGCCTGCGCCGTGATGCCGCCCGGGAGCGCCAGGTCGGCGAGGAGATCATCCGGATACTGGCCGACAAGCACCAGAAGGCTCGCCAGGGCGGCTGGCGGCTGACGACGGAGTGGATGAACGGCGGGTCCGGCGCAATGGCCGTGCCGCCCGTGCAGCAGTACGTCCCGGACCCGGCGCTGCCCTCGGCCGTGATGTGCGACATCGACGGCACCCTCGCCCTGATCGGCAACCGCGGGCCGTACGACTTCTCGCGCTGCGAGCTCGACCTGCTCAACGAGTCGGTGCGGCACGCGCTGGACGCCTTCCGGCGCGCCGACGGCGATGTCATCGTGCTGCTGTCGGGGCGCAGCGAGGAGCACCGTCCGCAGACCGAGTCCTGGCTGCGGCGGCACGAAGTGCCCTACGACGAGCTGTGGATGCGCGCGGCCGGAGACACGCGCCGCGACGACCTGGTCAAGGCGGAGCTGTTCGACGCGCACGTACGCCACCGGTACGCGGTGCGGCTCTCGCTCGACGACCGCGACCGGGTCGTGGCCGTCTGGCGCCGGATGGGCCTGCCGACCTGGCAGGTCAACTACGGTGACTTCTGACGGGCGGGAGGGTGGCGTGCTGATCGTGGACGCCGCCAACGTCGTCGGATCGGTCCCGGACGGCTGGTGGCGGGACCGCCGGGGCGCGGCCGAGCGGCTGCGCGATCTGCTGGCGGCGCGCAACGAGGGCGAGGAGATCATCCTCGTCGTCGAGGGCGCCGCCCGGGGCGTGGAGTCCGTGCCCGGGGTACGGGTGGACTCGGCGCCCGGCAGCGGGGACGACCGGATCGTGGAGCTGGCCGCCGCCCATGCGGACCGCGGCTGCGTGGTGGTCACGGCGGACCGCGAACTGCGCGAGCGGGTCCGGGCGTACGGCGTGCGGTGCGTGGGTCCGCGTACCGTACGCCCGGCGGACTGACCGGGCCGGCCCCGCACACGGGCCCGTCCGGCGCCCCGACGGGCGCCGGACGGCGGGTGGGACGGCGGCCGGGGGTCAGCGGCAGTACTGCACCGAGGACTGGTTCTGGACGTAGCGGGCGGCCACCCAGCGCTCCTCGGCGTACTTACGGCTCTGCGGGGTCTGCTGGCCAGGGCGGTTCGGGCGGTTCTGCCAGTCGCCGCTGCCCCCGGTGCCGTTCTCGCCGGTCCCGTTCTCCTCGCTGCCGTTCTCCTCGCTGCCGTCCTCCTCGCTGCCGTCTTCCTCGCTACCGTTCTCCTCGTTACCGTTCTCCCACTCGTTCCACTTCTCCTGCAGGCGGTACCAGATGCGGTTGCCGTCGACCGACTCGCCGCGCTTCTTGCACTCGATCTCGACGGTGCGGTTCGGGTACACCTCGCCGAGGCTCTCCGAGCGGGTGGTCGGCTTGCTGCGGATCTTCAGCGGGCCGCGCGAGACGACCTTGCCGATGACGGACCTGTACTCGGACCCGCCGGCGACGGTCTCGTGCGAAGGCGTGGTGGCCTTCGGTCCGTCGTCCGCGACGGCGACGCCCGCCCCGACCAGACCGAGCACCAGGCTTCCGGCGGCGAGAGCGAGGATGGTCCTGGTGGGCTTCAGCATGAGCCGGCTCCTCTTCGAAGTCATCCGCCCGGCCGCGGCACGCGGCACGGGGCGGCAACCGGGGGGTTGCCACGGACGACTATGGCCATCGAGGGGCGTACAGCCGGGATGACTCACCGCCATTTAGCCCGATATGCCCCATCCGGGGCATTGTCCGGCGCGCGTCCCGACCCCGTCCCGACCCCGTCCCGACCCCGGTCCGCCTCCGGCCTTTCGCCCGTTCCGCCTCCGGCACGCAGGCGAGCAAGCGGCCGTGCCCGCCCCCGAACGGGCACGGCCGCCTGGCGGGGCCCAGGGGGTGGGGCCACTGCCGGCCGGTGAACCGGCGAGACGAAATCTACGGACGGACACCCCTGGCGCGCGCCCATCCACGGATTGAAACCCGCCTACCCCTCTGGTGAGCGACCCTGTACAACCAGAGTGGTACACAAAGGGGGTTGACGTGCAGTTGTCCGCACACCCGGTGGCGGTGCGGATCCGTGCCGTGCTTCCGGCCGTCGGCGAGATCGTGTGGGCCGCGGGCTCCATGTGGATGTCCTCCACGCTGCTCCACAACTGGCCGGATCCGGAAGGCTACTGGCGGGACACCGACGCGCTCGCCTACGCCCTGCTCGCCGCGGTCTACCTGCCGCTCGTGCTGCGCCGCCGTCACCCCCTGGCGGTCATGGTGAGCACCGGGATCTGGGTCGCCACCTACTTCACCCTCGGCTACTACCACGTGGTCGCCGCCTGCGGGATGTTCACCACCCTCTACACGGTGGCCTCCCTGTGCCCCCGCCGGGTGTCGCTCAGGTGCGCCGCCGCGACGCTCGCGGTGCTCCTGTGGGGCACCCGCCTCGCCGAGCCGGGCGTCGGGGCGATGAGCGCGGCCTTCGTGACCGTCGCCACCGTCGTGTGCTGGGTCGCCGGTGACGGTTCCCGCCGCCTGCGCGAGCTCACCCGCCAACTCCGCCTGGAGCAGGAGGAGAAGGCCCGCCGGGCGGTCAGGGATGAGCGCATCCAGATCGCCCGGGAACTCCACGACGTGATCGCGCACCACGTCTCGGTGATCTCCGTCCAGACCGGACTCGCCGGATACGTCTTCGCCTCGGACCCGCCGACCGCCCGCCGGGCCCTGGACACGATCGGCGCCAGCGCGCGCGAGGCCCTGGCGGAGATGCGCCGGATGCTGGTGGTCCTGCGCGAGGAGGACCCCGCCCGCGCGGCGGCGCAGGCGGACCCCGGCGACCCCGGGACCTCCACCGCCTCAGGGGCTTCCGGGCTAGGCCGGCTGGACGAGCTGGTCCGGCGGGTCGGCGAGGCGGGGGTGCCGGTGGACGTGCGCATCACGGGGACGGCGTACGACCTGCCGCCCGGGATCGACCTGTGCGCCTACCGCGTGGTCCAGGAGGCGCTGACGAACGTGATCAAGCACGCTCCGGACGCCCGGACCACCGTCCGCGTCCACTACGCCGCGGACGAGGTCCAGGTCCGCGTCAAGGACGACGGGAGCGGCCGCCCACGGCCCCGCCCGGCCGCCGCCACCCGGAAAACTGCCGGTCAGGGGTTGATCGGGATGCGCGAGCGGGCGACGATCTACCACGGCACGGTGACCGCGGAACCCGCCCCCGAGGGCGGTTTCGAGGTCAGCCTGCGGGTGCCGGTGCCACGCGCGGGCCGTGGCACGTGAACGAAGAACGAAGAACGAAGACGGACAACGGGGGAGGAGGGACGCGGATGCTGAGGGTGCTCGTCGTCGACGACCAGTTCCTCATCCGGTCCGGGCTGACCGCCCTGCTGTCCGCCGCCCCCGGCTTCGAGACCGTCGGCGAGGCAGAGGACGGCGAGGAGGCGGTCCGGCTCGCGGCCGACACCCGCCCCGACGTGATCCTCATGGACATCCGGATGCCCGGCACGGACGGCATCGCCGCCACCGAGCAGATCCTCGCCGCGCACGGGACGGCACCCGACCGGCCCAAGGTGCTCGTCCTGACCACCTTCGACTCCGACGAGTACGTCTTCCGGGCCATCCAGGCCGGGGCGGCCGGCTTCCTCCTCAAGGACACCCCGCCGGACCGGCTGCTCGCCGCCATCGCCACCGTGCACGCCGGCGAGATGCTCTTCAGCCCCCAGGCGCTGCGCGGGCTGATCGACGCGTACGCCGCCCCCGTCGCCCGCGCCCCGCACCCGGGCCTGGCCGCACTGACCCCGCGCGAACGCGAGGTGCTCGGCCTGGTGGGTGCCGGGCTCTCCAACACCGACATCGCCCGGCGGCTCTTCCTCAGCGCCGCCACCGTCAAGACCCATGTGCACCGGTGCATGAGCAAGCTGCAGGTGTCCAGCCGGGCGCAGGCCGTGGTCGTGGCCCACGAGTTCGGCCTCGCCGCCCGGATGCCCTGACCCCCGCGCCCTCCGGATGCGGGCGGCGGCGGGCGGCGCCAGAGTGGGTGCCATGGGTATCGAAGACTATGGCGGCGGCGCGGGGGCCCACGAGACCGGTGTGCTCGTCGTGACGACCAACGACGTCCCCGGCTACCGGGTCGAGCAGGTCATCGGGGAGGTCTTCGGGCTGACCGTACGCTCCCGCCACCTCGGCAGCCAGATCGGCGCGGGGCTGAAGTCGATGATCGGCGGCGAGCTGAAGGGCCTCACCAAGACCCTGGTGGAGACCCGCAACCAGGCCATGGACCGGCTCATCGAACAGGCGAAGGCACGCGGTGCGAACGCCGTCCTGATGATGCGCTTCGACGTCACCGACGCCGCCGACGTCGGCACCGAGGTGTGCGCGTACGGCACGGCCGTCGTCCTCGTTCCCGCCTCCGCGTAGCCCCGTACGCCCCTCCCGTGCACGGAAGTCCAGGACAGCGCTCCGCTTTGTCCATGGGCCTGCCCGGCACCCGGTCCGCAAGCTGTCTCGTCAGTGAGCGGACCGCCCGGGCCTTCGAACCGAGCGGTCTTCCGCCAAGGAAGCGCCGACTCCCGGAGGCCCGATGCGAACCCCCCACTGGCCGGCCGCGGCCGCGGTGGCCGGCCTGGTCGCCACCCTGGTCGTGGCCGCGCCGGCCGCGCCCGCCGTGGCAGCCGCACCCGTCACGATCACCTCGCCCGAACTGGCCGTGAGCGTGGACAGCGGCTTCCCCCGCGTCATCTCCTACACGCGGCGGGCAACCGGGGACGTGCTGCACGGCAACGAGCAGCCCATCGGCGCGCTCCTCGTCAACGGGACCACCTACACCCCCACCGTGACCTCCACCCCTTCCGCCTCCGGCGTGGACTACGCGCTCGCCTTCTCCGGAGTGACCATCAGGTCCCGGCTCTCGGTGACCGGTTCGGTCGTGGAGTTCAAGGTCACCGCCATCGAGGACACCGCCGCCCTGCGCGTACGCAGCCTCGCGATCCCCGAACACCACCTCGTCAGCGTCCGCAGCGACCAGCCCGGCGCCGCGCTGTCCACGGCGACCATGCACACCGCCACCACCGGCACCGGGGACACCTTCACCCCCGTCACCGCGAACACCCCCGTCGACCCCGCCGCCACCACCGTGATGTACGGGCTGGCCAACACCGGCAAGCTGGCCGCCGCCATCGACTCGAACTCCCTCTACGACACCCCCTCGGGCGGCACCGCCCGCGAGAACGGCCGGATCAGCAAACGGATCACCGACCAGGGCGGCTACCGCCGGGCCGGCCTGTGGAGCGGCGCCTGGCTCCACCGGGCCGCGGGCGCCGCGGACGGCGACACCGAACCGCTCCCGTACGCCCGCGTCGCGATCACGGCCGACCGCAACGCCGACTCCGTCGTCGACTGGCAGGACGCCGCCATCGCCTACCGCGACATCTGGACCCCGCCCACCGGCTGGCAGGACACCGCGGACCGCGTCGTGCAGCGGATCCCCTTCAACTTCGCCTCCCAGGCCACGCACCCCTTCGCCCAGACCCTCGACGAGACCAAGCGCGTCGGCCTCGCCACCGACGGCCTGGGCCAGTTCGTCCTCCTCAAGGGCTACGCCTCCGAGGGCCACGACTCGGCGCACATGGACTACAAGAACGTCGGCTCCAAACTCGGCGGCGCCGTGGACCTCAACACCCTCACCACCGCGGGCCACGCCTACAACGCCGACTTCGGGGTGCACGTCAACGCCACCGAGGAGTACCCGGTCTCGGCCACCTTCGACCCGGCCCACCAGAGCGGCGGACTCGGCTGGGACTGGCTGGACCAGTCGTACTACGTGGACACGAGGAAGGACGGCCAGTCCGGGCAGCGCCTCAAGCGCCTCCAGGACCTCAAGACCGCAGCACCCGGGCTCGACTTCCTGTACGTGGACGTCTGGTACGGCGACGGATACGTCTCGCGCAAGCTCCAGCGCGAGATCTCCGGCCTCGGCCTCCAGCTGACCACGGAATTTCCCAACACCCTGACCGAGCAGTCCCTCTGGCACCACTGGGCCACCGACGTCAACTACGGCGGCAGCGACCTCAAGGGCATCAACTCCACCATCGCCCGGTTCGTCGCCAACCACACCAAGGACGACTGGATCGCCCGCCACCCGCTGCTCGGCGGCGCCGAAATCACCGCCTACGAGGGCTGGCAGGGCAAGAAGGACTTCACCGCCTTCCTGAACACCACCTTCGGCGTCAACCTGCCGACCAAGTACCTCCAGGAATCCCCGGTCGTGAAGTGGACCGCCGACACGGTCACCCTCGCCGACGGCACCACCGTCACCACCACGGGCAACAAGCGCCGGATCACCACCGGCGGCCGCACCGTCCTGTCCGGCGACACCTACCTGCTGCCCCGCGACGGCAAGCTCTACCACTGGAACGACAAGGGCGGCTCCACCACGTGGACCCTGCCCGCCGGCTGGAACGCCCCCAAGCTCTACGCCCTCACCGACACCGGCCGCCGGCTGGTCGGCGACCTCACCGTCGGCTCCGGCAACCAGGTCACCCTCAACGCCACCGCCCGCACCGCCTACGTGGTCACCAACGGCGCCGCACCCGCCCAGGCCGACCCCGGCTGGGGCGAGGGCACCCCCGTCAAGGACCCCTCCTTCTACGCGGGCGACCTCGCGGCCTGGAACGTCAGCGGGACCGGCGCGGCCGTCACCCGCAACTCCCAGGGCCAGAGCGAGCTCACCTTCGCCCCCGGCACCACCCCGGCCGTGTCCCAGCAGCTCACCGGCCTCACCCCCGGCACCTACGCCGCCTCCGTCTGGGTCTCCGCCCCCACGGGCCGCGCCACCACCCTGACCGTCACCCCGGCCGGCGGCTCCGCGGCCTCCGTGTACGCCGACTCCTCGACCCTGACCAACAGCCTCGGCGGCAGCGAGAAGAACGGCACCCGGATGCAGCGCATGAAGGTGCTCTTCGACGTCCCGGCCGGCCGGTCCACCGCCACCCTCAGACTGTCCGCGGCCGCCGGATCCGGCACCGTGTACCTCGACGACGTCCGCGTGGTCCGCTCCGCCCGCGCCCCGCTCGGCGGCCACTGGTTCGCCGAGGACTTCGAGAACGTCGACGCCGGCTGGGGCCCCTTCGCCTTCGGCGGCGCGGGCGGCTCCGCCACCGACCCGCGCACCCACATCGCCCAGCGCAACGCCCCGTACACCCAGGCCGGCTGGAACGGGAAACTGGTCGACGACGTGATCTCCGGCCAGAACTCCCTCAAGTCGCACGAGGAGCGCACCGGTCTCGTCTACCGGACCCTCCCGCAGACCCTGCGCCTGACCCAGGGCCGCTCGTACAAGGTGACCTTCGGCTACGAGAGCGGATTCAGCGGCGACTACCAGTTCGTCACCGGATCCGGCTCCACCGAGACCACCACCGCCCTGAACCAGGCCCGTACGCCCACCACCTTCACCAAGACCTTCACCGCCGGGGCCGACGCCTGGATCGGCGTACGCAAGGTCACCCCCGAGAACTCCCACAACGAGGCCGACCTCATCCTCGACGACCTGACCGTGGACGATCTGGGACCGGCCGACGGCGGTGAACTCCTCGTACCGCAGGGCCAGATGAGCGTGCACGCGGTCGACAGCCAGGAGACCGCCGCGGAGAACGGCAGCGCCGCCAACGTCCTGGACGGCGACAGCTCCACCCTCTGGCACACCCAGTGGTACACCGCCACCGCGCCGATGCCCCACGAGATCACCCTCGACCTCGGCGCCTCCTACAACGTCTCGGCCCTCCACTACCTGCCCCGGCAGAACCAGAGCAACGGCCGCATCGCCGACCACCAGGTGTTCACCTCCACCGACGGCCTCACCTGGGGCCCGGCCGCCGCCTCCGGGACCTTCCCCGACAGCACCGCCCAGCAGGACGTCTCCTTCGCCCCGCGCACCGCGCGCTACATCAGGCTCAAGGCCACCCGCGAGGTGGGCGGCAACGCGTGGACCTCGGTCGCGGAACTCAACGTCGGCCACCGCCCGTGAGCTTGTACGGTGGCTCCACCGAGACGAAGGGCGGCCCGATGAGCCGACGCAAGTCAGCGGCAGAGGTGTTCGACGCGCTGGGGGAGCGCTACGAGGACGCGTTCGGGCGGGTGCCCGGACAGCTCGACGCCCTCGACTGGCTCACCGCCCGGCTGCCCGGCGGCGCCCGCGTACTGGACGTGGGCAGCGGAACCGGGCGGCCCACCGCCGAGGCACTGGTCCGGGCCGGCTGCGCCGTGACCGGCATCGACGTCTCGGCGGCCATGGTCGCCCTGGCCCGCACCCGCGTTCCCCAGGCCCGTTTCGAACAGGCCGACGTGCGCACGTACACGCCCGAGCCGGGCGGATTCGACGCGGTGTGCGCCTTCTTCCCGCTGCTGGTGATGGACCAGCCGGAGGTCGCGGCGGCCCTGGACCGCATGGCGTCGTGGGTCGCGCCGGGCGGCTACTTCGTGATGGCCACGGTGCCGGGGGACATCCGGGGCCTGGAAATCGAGTGGATGGGCCACGAGGTCACCGTCAGCAGCCTCTCCACGGAGGACCACCTCGCCAGGCTCGCCGACCGGGGCCTGGAGATGCTGCACCACCACACCGCGCCCTTCCAGCCCGCCGACGCCCTGGCGGGCCCGGAGGAGCACCTCTTCTGCTACGCGCGGCGCGGACTGCGACAGGTCAGCGGACCGGACCCCGTACCGACTGCTGGGCGCGGAAGCTGACCGGCGCCATGCCCACGCGGCGGCTGAACAGGCGGCTGAAGTAGGCCGGATCCTCGTAGCCGACCCGGCGGGCCACCCCGGCGACCGGCAGGTCGGTGCGGGCCAGCAGTTCCTTCGCCCGGCTCAGCCGGATGCCCAGGAGGTACTCCTTCACCCCCTCCCCGGTGCTGCGCCGCACCGCGCGGCGCAGCTGCGGCAGCGGCATCCCCAGCCGGGCGGCGTGCTCGGCCACCGATATCGGCAGCAGGGCGTCCCGCACCAGGGTGTCCATCACGGTGTCGCCCTGCCGGGAGACCTCGGCGCGGGCGTAACGCAGGGCCACGAGCAGCGCGTGCACGGCCGCCGCGGCCTCGACCTCCAGCAGCGGGCCGCCGCGTCGGGCGGCCCGCACGATCCCGTCGACCACGTGCTGCACCCCGGCCGTCCCGCTCAGGGGCACCACCGGGCGGTCCGGGGTGACGTAGCCGAGGTCGGTGTACGCGGTCACGCTCGGGCCGGCGAAGTCCACGAAGCACTCGTCCCAGCCGGTGCGCGGATCGGGCCCGTAGTGGTGCTCCACACCGGGCACCAGCCACAGCAGCGCGGGCGCCGTCACCGGCTGCGCGGGCCGTCCGCCGTGGCTGAACCAGCCCCGGCCGCGGGTCACGACCACGGCGACGTGGTGGTCGAGGGCGCGGGGCCCGACGACCGGGAGCGCACCCTGCTGCACTCCCACCCCGAGGCAGACCAGGCCGAGTCTGCGGTGGTTGGCGGTGGGGGAGAAGTACCGCATCCAGCTGCTGTACGGAGGCGTCGCCATCTGCGGATTGTGATCCACAGGGCCGGGCGCCCTCAAGGGGACGCGTTCGCCAGGCCGGTTACGGGGCTCCGCCCCGGACCCCGCGCCTCAATCGCCGGCGGGGCTGGGTTTGGCGTCGGGTGTGGGCCGGGGCCGCGGCTTCCCCTGCGGGGGGCTCGGCGGGTGCGGCCTCGGCTGCGCCGTGCTTACCGGGTGTGGGCCGGGGCCGCCGCTTCCCCTGCGGGGGCTTGGCGGGTGCGGCGCCGTTGCTGGGGCTCTGCCCCAGGCCCCGCGCCTCAATCGCCGGCGGGGCTGGGTTGGGCGTTGGGTGTGGGCCGGGGACGCTCCGGAGCGTCTCCT